>CALMAB010000407.1 GCA_937858325.1 uncultured Acetobacteraceae bacterium | reverse complement strand
CCGACGACGATCGCTCCCTTGCTGCAGCCTTTCTCTTCCGCTGGGGCCGCCGGGCCAGCCGTGGCCAAAGCAGCCAGGGCGGCGACCACAAGTCCTGGTTTCAACATGGCTCTTGCTCCTGTGTTGCGCGTCATCCGGCATGGAGCCGGCCCGTTGCCGGACCGGCTGCACGTTGTGGTCAAGCGGGGGCGTCAAGCGATGGGCGTCTTTTCCGGCAGCGCCGACAGGGCGCGCGGCAGGCTCTGGTCGTCCACCCGGAACAGCATCTGCCCGGCCACGCCCGCCAGCGCCGCCCCGGCGGGAGGCGCCAGCCAAAACAGCCAAAGCTGGGCCACGTAGGCGCCGCCGGCGAACAGCGCCGGGCCGGTGCTGCGGGCCGGGTTGACGGAGGTGTTGGTGATCGGGATCGAGATCAGGTGGATCAGCGTGAGCGCCAGCCCGATGGCGGTTGGGGCAAAGCCCGCCGGCGCCTGGGAGCTGGTGGAGCCGAGGATGACCATCAGGAAGAAGAAGGTCAGCACCACCTCGATCACCAGGGCGGAGGTCAGGCCGTACTTGCCCGGGCTGAGGTCGCCGTAGCCGTTGGACGCGAAGCCCGCCATCTCGAAGCCGGGCTTGCCCGAGGCCACGAGGTAGAGCGCCCCGGCCGCGACCACGGCGGCCACCACCTGCACGACGACGTAGGGCACCACGTTTGCGGCCGGGAACCGCCCGGCGATGGCCAGGCCGACCGTGACCGCCGGGTTGAAGTGGCCGCCGGAAATGTGGCCGACGGCGTAGGCCAGGGTCAGCACCGTCAGCCCGAAGGCGAGCGCGACGCCGGTGAAGCCGATGCCGAGCTGCGGAAACGCCGCCGCCAGCACCGCGCTGCCGCAGCCGCCAAAGGTGAGCCAAAAGGTGCCAAGGAACTCGGCCGAGAGTTTTTGCGTGGTGGTCACGATCTTCTCCTTCAGGTTCAAAGGGTCAAAAGGTCAGGTTATCGTCCCGAGCGCCGGGGCGGCCGTGGGCCGAGGCGCCCAATCGCGTCGTCCAGTCGGTCCAGCAGCCGTCGCGCCTCGTCGAGTTCGGCCACCGCGTCGCGGAGCAGGCCGTCGCACCGCGCGGGGTCGCCGCATCGCGTCGCTTCGCGCAGAAGGAACGCCGCGTGGTCCCGCAGGTCCTGTACCCGGTGGGCGCTGTCGCCGTTGCTCATGCCGGTGCCGCCGTTGCCGCCAGGCCCAAGGCTTAGCGCGCACGCCGCGTCCAGCCTTGGAACGGCTTGCGGTCCCGTATCGGGAGTTTGCGCTTCAGGCCGAGGCGGCGCGGAAGCGTCCGGGCGTCAGGCCGATCTCCTGGCGGAACGCGGCGGTGAAGTGGCTCTGGTCGGCAAAGCCCACGGCCGCCGCGATGCTGGCGAGCGAAGCGTCGCTGCCGCGCAGCAGCGCCTTGGCGCGCTCGACCCGGCGCCGCACCGTGTAGCGCTGCGGCCCGGTGCCGACAGCCTGCTTGAAGCTGCGGCTCAGATGGCACGGGCTGAGGCACGCGACGCCCGCCAGCTCCGCCAGGGTCAGCTCCTGGTCAAGATGCGCCTCGATGTAGTCGAGCACGCGGCGCAGGCGCGGGGGCGGCAGGTCCGGCTCCGGCGGCGCCGCAACGCGCTGGGCCACGCGCATGGCAATCGCGGCCATGAGGCTGTCGGCCAGCAGCCGGTCCATCGTCCCCTGGCCGACCTCCTCGACCAAGCTGCGGGCGAGCTGGCGCAGCAACGGGTCCTCGGAAAAGGCGAAGTCGATGCGCGGAAGAATGGGAAGGTGGGGCGCGATGGCGCGGTAAAGCTCCGGCTTCCAGCACACCTGGACATAGCGCGAGTTGACGCCGACGGTGCGCGCGCGAAGGCCGGCGGGGTACACGCCAACCGAAGCGGGCGCTTGGTGCAGAACCGTTGCCGGGCCGTTGTCCAATTGCAGCAGCAACGGCGGGCGGGGCGTGATCGAGAACACCAGGCGGTGCTGCTCGCTGTGCCAGACCCCTTCCCCATCCCCACGGTCGAACACCCCGGCGCTGGATGAGTCCCAACTGCGCCAGGACATGATCTGGCGCCCGGGGAGCGTCCATACGCTGCCGGCGACCGTAGGTGGAAGCGTTGCAGCCAGGGGCTGCTCACCGCGCATTGCTCCAGCCCCGTCGCTGTTACAACCGCGTGAGCTTTACCTCATGATCCCGTGAAAACAAAGGTTGTTAAGCAAGGCCGAGCTTGCGGCCTAGTCGTCCCGGTGCACGCGCTCCATGCGCTCGTGCCGTTCCTGCGCCTCGATGGACATGGTGGCGATGGGGCGGGCCTCCAGGCGCTTGAGGCCGATGGGCTCGTCCGTTTCCTCGCAGTAGCCGTAAACGCCGTTGTCGATGCGGGTCAGCGCCTGGTCAATCTTGCTGATCAGCTTGCGGGCGCGGTCGCGGGTGCGAAGCTCCAGCGCGCGGTCGGTCTCAACGCTGGCGCGGTCGGTGATGTCGGCCTCCAGGATGCCGCCCTGCGACAGGCTGGCCAGCGTGCCGTCCGCCTCGCGCAGCAGCTCCGCGCGCCAACGGAGCAGCTTCTGGCGGAAGTACTCCACCTGAATGGGATTCATGAACTCTTCGGCGTCCGAGGGCCGATAATCAGGCGGCAATGTCAGCATCATGGCCGGGGACCCTTCACTGGCGATCACCCCTTGGCGAGGTTGCCGGCCTTATAGCTACGCCGTGACGGCAATGCCAAGGCCCCGTTGCACAACCCGGTGGTTTCGCGCAAATTTGCGCAAAGTTGTAATTTTTCTGTTACCTAACCGCCTCACGCGGCGCACGGCGCACGGCTTCCACCGCGGCGCGCATCGCAATTGCCTGCACAACGGCGCCCAGGCGCGGGTCGGATGCGGCGGGGCTGCGCCGCGCCGCGTCGGCCAGCCGGGACAGCGCCGCCGTTGCTTGCTCGGGATCGCCCCCCAGCAGCGCGCGCTGCATCGAGGACAGGTCGTCCAGCATCGCCCCGGCGTGTCGCCGCGCCGCGCGGTCCTGCAC
>CALMAB010000406.1 GCA_937858325.1 uncultured Acetobacteraceae bacterium | reverse complement strand
TGCCGGCCGAGGGCGAGCGCATAGCCGCTCGCGTGCCCCGCCGCGGCCACGGCGCCCCCGGCAGGCACGGCGGCGGCGCAGAAATCGGCCAGGAAGCGTCCGTAAAGCGCCGGCCCATACCCGAGCCGGCCGCGGGTCGATGCCCCGAAGCCGGGCCAGTCCAAGAGGGTGCAGGCGAAGCCCGCCGCCGCCAGCCGGGACGCGAGCGGGCGCATCTCCTCCCGGCTCGACACCGTGCTGAACGCCGGCAGCAGCAGCACCGGCGTGCCGGCGCCGAGGACCTCGTAGGCCGCCTGGACCGGCCGCCCCTGCCAAGCCCAGGAGAACCGCCGCACGGCCCCGGCGCTCAAGCGCCCGGGACGGGGCCGCCGTCCCCCGCCTTGCACGGATCGCTCTTGCAAGGGCCGCAGATGCCGGTCAGCTCAACCGTCCGCTGATCCAGCGCGAAGCCGAGCCGTTGGCCGAGGCGTTCCGTCGCTGCCGCCATGTTCTTGTCCTCGGCTTCCACGACGGAGCCGCACTGCCGGCAGATCAGGAACTGCACGGCGTGGGGGTGTTCCGGGTGGTCGCAGGCGATAAAGGACCGGGTGGTTTCCAACCGGTGCACCAGGCCGTGCTCGACCAGGAAGTCGAGGCAACGGTAAACACTGGCCGGGGTGACGGACGCATCCTCCGGCCGCAGCAGGTCGCGCAGCTCATAGGCGGACAGCGGGCGCCTGCCTTCCACCAGCTTGCCCAGCACGGCCCGGCGCTGCCGCGTCATCCGCCCGCCGCGCCGCCGGCAGATCGCCTCCAGCCCATCGAGGGTGCCGGCTTCCGGCGTGACGGTCATCGCGGGCTTCCTCCTCACGGTCGCGTTGCCGGCAGGTTAGCACAAGGCGGCCCGCAACGCCGAAAGGCAGCGCGTCACGTCGGCCTCGTCCGCCCAGACGTGCGGGCTGAGCCGCAGCCCGCCCAGCCGGTCGCTGACGAACACGTGGTCGCCGCGCAATCGCCCGATCAGGCCCTCCGGCAAGCTGCCGGGCACGCGCAGGCCCAGGATGTGCGGTGAGCGCAGCGCGCGCGGCAAAACGGGCAGGCCCATGGACACGGCGCCTTCCGCAAGCTGGTCGGTCAGCACCCGCAGCCGCGCCGCCACGGCCGCGACACCCCAGCCGGCCACCAGCTCCATCCCGGTCGCGGCCATGGGCAGCGCCACGCCGTCGTTGCGCTCCCCCTTGTCGTAACGTCGAGCGCCCACGGCTGGGGGCTGGTTGCCGGCGTTCTCCTCCAAGGGCCACCCGTCCTGCCGGTGCGGCGCGGCGTAAAGGAACGCGACGCCATAAGGACCGAGCGTCCATTTGTAGGTCGGGAACGCCAGGAAGTCGGGCCGCAGCCGGGACACGTCGAGCGGAATTGCACCCACCGCCTGCGTGGCATCGACCACCAACGCGGCCCCGGCGGCCCGAACCGCCGGAGCCACACGGTCGAGGTCAATGATCGAGCCGTCCGACCAGTGCAGCGGCGTGAGCGCCGCGACGGCCAACGGCGGCGCGCCCGGCCGGGCGATGGCGTCCAGCAGCGCCGCGGTCCAGTCCCCGTCTTCCGGCCGCTGAACCGCCTCCACGCGGAGGCCGCGCTCGGCGGCCAGCCGGTCCCAGGCGAGGCACTGGGATGGAAACTCGTCCGCGACGCGCAGGATGCGCCCACCAGGCGCCGGCGCAAGGTTGCGCGCGGCGGTGGCGATGGCGTGGCTCACCGAGCCGACGATGGCAATGTCGTCCGCGTCGGCGCCGATCAACTGTGCCGCCGCCGCCCGCGCCCGCTCCGCCCAGGCCGCGTCGCCGTCGCGCCCGCACACCCAGGGCCGGCTTTTCGCCAGGATGCCAGCCTCGCCCGCAGCCCGCACCGTGCGGGGCAGCGGCGACCAGGCGGCGGCGTCCAGGTAGCTCACGTCGTCCGGCAGCTCGAACAAATGGCGCTGGCAGGCGAGCGGTTCGGCTATGTGCATGGGCCAGGAGGCTACAGCGGATTGCCCCGAACAGGCGACCTCTTCCTTCCGCGCTCAGGCCAGGTCCAGCGCACCGAGAACCTGGCCGATGCGGCGCTGTGCGTCCTCGGGCAAGGGCAGGATCGGGCGCGGCGGCGCGGCGCGGCACAGACCCAGCAGGTTCACCACCGCATACATGACGCGCAGGCTGCTGAACTCGGTGAACAGGTCCCACAGCGGCTGCAGCCGCGCGTTCAGTGCCCGGGCCTCGTCGGCGTGCCCGGCCTTGATGGCCGCGACGATCTCCGTGCAGGCCGCCGGGAACAGCCCGCCCGCGACGCTATACCACGCATCCCCTCCGGCCAGCATCGCCTCGGCCGCGTGCCAGTCCACGCTGTAGCCGACGGAGAAGCCCGGGGAGGACGCGGCGCGCAGGGCACGGAGACTGCCGGGCAAGGCGCCGGCGTCCAGGGCCGGGTTCTTCACCGCAGCGACGTGGGGCACCCGGCTCAGGCGCGCGATCAACTCGGTGCCGAAGGTGAAATGGGTGGTGCCGGGGTTGTTGTAGATGCACAGCGGCAGGCCCACCGCCTCCGCGACCGTGGCGAAGTGCGTGAACACCTCCTCGTCGGTCAGCGGCGCGTAGGAGACCGGCGCCAGCAGCACGGCATCGGCCCCTGCGCCCTTGGCATCCTGCCCAAGGCGCACCGCCTCGTCGGTCCGCAGCGCGCCGATGCCGACCATGACCGGCACCCGGCCTCCTACCTGGTCCACCGCGGCCTCGACGGCCCGGCGCCGCTCGTCGCGCGTCAGATACGGGTAAGTGCCGGTGCTGCCCAACAGGCCGACCGAGCTGACCCGGGCATCCGTCAGGCGCTTGAGCAGCACCCGCAACGCGCTGGTATCAACCCGCCCCTCGGCGTTGGCCGGGGTAATCGGGAAAGCGGACAGGCCCTGGAACAATGTCATGGGTCAGCGTGCGGACTGCACCCGGGCGGCGATGCGCCGCGTATCGGGCAGGAAGGCGGTCAGCAGCCCGATCGCCGGCAGGAAAGCGCACAACGCATACACGTGCTCGATGCTGGTCGCGTCCGCCAACTCCCCCAGCACAGCGGCCCCAAGCCCGCCCATGCCGAAGGCGAAGCCGAAGAACAAGCCGCCGACCA
>CALMAB010000405.1 GCA_937858325.1 uncultured Acetobacteraceae bacterium | reverse complement strand
TCCGGACCGGGACGCCCCACGATGCCGCCCGCTACTCCTCCTCGTCCAGGAAGAACTGGTCGGCTTCCTCGTCATACGAGTACAGCTCGGCGTAGCGGCCCCAGGAGATCGCCGCCGAGAGCGTGTCCTCGGCATAGTCCGGGGACATGAAATCCTCCAGCTCGTCGCGGAAGCGCACGGCGGAGGCACGGTGGTTCGGGCGCTCGTCCAGCACACGGCGGATTTGCGCCGCCAGCGGCACGTTGGCCCGCAGCGCCTCCGCGAAAATCTGCTTGCGGGCGTCGGTGTCGGCCTCCACGAACACCCGGCCGCGGTCCAGCAGGCGCAGGTCGCCCTCCTCCAGCACGCCCAGGCCGAGAAGCTGCAGCGCCTCCCCCATCGGCAGCAGGTCGTCGAGCTCAAGCTGCAGCGACCCCGCCAGCGCCGGCAGGTCGGCGCGGCCACGGTAAGGCGGCGCCGCCACCGTCTCGACCAGGCCCGCGAGCAGGTTGGTGGAAACCCGGTGCAGCCGCATCGCCATGGGCGGCGCGGGTGGCGTGGCGGTGCGCAGCGCCGGCGCGCGCCGGGTCATCAGCGCGTAGATGTCATCGACCATCTGCCGGAACGCCGGGTCGTGCCGGTTGCGCGGGTGCGGGAACGGCACGCGCAGCTCGCTCGCCACCCGGCCGGGGTTGGAGCTGAACACCAGGATGCGGTCGCACATCAGCACCGCCTCCTCGATGTTGTGCGTGACCATCAGCAGGGACTTGACCGGCAGCTTGCCCTCGCTCCACAGGTCGATCAGGTCGGTGCGCAGGGTCTCCGCCGTCAGCACGTCGAGCGCGCTGAACGGCTCGTCCATCAGCAGCAGGTCCGGATGCACGACAAGCGCGCGGGCCAGGCCGACGCGCTGCCTCATCCCGCCCGACAGCTCCTTGGGATAGGCGCTCTCGTAGCCGCCCAGCCCGATCAGGTCGATGGCGGCCTCCGCCCGCTTTTCCCGCTCGGCCCGCGACACGCCGAGCGCCTCCAAACCCAGCTCGACGTTCTCCTGCACCGTGAGCCACGGGAAAAGCGCGAAGCTTTGGAACACCATGGCGACGCCGGCCGCCGGGCCGTGCAGCGCCTGGCCGTGCCACAGCACCTCCCCGGCGGTGGGCGCCAAAAGGCCTGCGATGATGCGCAGCAGGGTGGACTTGCCGGACCCCGACCGGCCCAGCAGCCCCACGATCTCCCCGCTGCGCAGTGACACATCGACGTTGTCGAGCACCACCAGGTCGGCGTTGCTGTCCTTGTGGTAGGATTGGCGGACGCCGCGCACCCGCAGCAGGTCTTCGGCCGCAAGGGTCTGGTCCATGGGCAGGCTCCGGTTTAAAGGGTCAGGCGTCGGCTGGCGAAGCCGTACAACGGACGCCACAGCAATCGGTTGAAGGCGACGACGAAGCCGGACATCACCGCGACGCCCAGCACCACCTTGGCCGTGGCGCCCTCGGCCGTCGCCTGCGCGATGTAGGCGCCCAGGCCGTGCGCCACCAGCCTCGTGTCGCCCCAGCTCGCGACCTCCGCCACGATGGCGGCGTTCCACGAGCCGCCGGACGCCGTGATGGCGCCGGTCACGTAGTACGGGAACACGCCCGGCAGGATCACCCGGCGCCACCACAGCCAGCCGCCGACCCGGAAGCAGCGCGCGGCCTCCTGCAGGTCGCCGGGAAAGGCGCTGGCGCCGGCGATCACGTTGAACAGGATGTACCACTGCGTGCCCAGGATCATCAGCGGCGTCAGCCAGATGTCGGGGCTGCCCCCGAAGCGCACGATCAGCACGACGAAGATCGGGAAGAACAGGTTGGCCGGGAACGCCGCCAGGAACTGCGCCACCGGCTGCGCCCGCCGCCCCCACTTCGGCCGCAGCCCCAGCCACACGCCGATCGGCACCCATAGCAAGGTCGCCAGCATCATCAGCACCACGACCCGCACCAGGGTCAGCAGCCCGAGCCGCAGCGCCTCGAACAAATCGGACAGGGCGAGCGAGGCGGAGGCGTAGCTCACGATCTGCCACAGGGCCAAGACCAGCCCAACCGCCAGCACGGCCAGGAACGCCGCATCGCCCGCGCGGCCTGCCGCCCGGGCCGTTGTTCTCCGCGCCCCGGCGCCGAACGACAGCCGCAAACCGCCGAACGCGTCGAACACCCGGCCCACCGCGCCGGATGCCGCGCGCAGCAGCCGGGTGCGGCGGAGCAGCTTGAGCACCCAAGGATCCTCGGCCTCCTCGGACGCCGTCATCTCGAAGCGGAACTTGGCCGACCAGGCCACCAGCGGGCGGAACAGCAGCTGGTCATAGGCCAGGATCACGACCAGCATGGCGAAGATCGCCCACAGCACGGCGCCGATGTCCCGGTGCTCCAAGGCGAGCGCCACGTAGCTGCCGATGCCGGGCAGCTTCCAGGTGGCGTCGCCCACGCTCACCGCCTCGCTCGCCACCACGAAGAACCAGCCGCCGGACATGGACATCATGGTGTTCCACACCAGGCCCGGCATGGCGAACGGCACCTCCAGCCGCCAGAAGCGCTGCCAGGCGGTCAGGCGGTAGCTGCGGCTGGCCTCGTCCAGGTCCGATGGCACGGTCTTCAGCGACTGGTATAGGCTGAACGCCATGTTCCAGGCCTGGCTGGTGAAGATCGCGAAGATGGCGGCAAGCTCCGCGCCCAGCACCCGGCCGGGGAACAGGCCCATGAAGAACACCACGGTGAACGACAGGAAGCCCAGGATCGGCACCGACTGCAGGATATCGAGCACCGGCACCAGGATCAGCCCGGCCCGCCGGCTCTTGGCCGCCCAGGTCGCATAGGTGAAGGTGAACAGCAGCGAGCACACCAAGGCCGCGAACATGCGCAGCGTCGTGCGGACCGCGTAGCCCGGCAGGTTCAGCGGATCGAGCGCGATGGCGGTCGCTTCCGGCGCGTCGAGCGGCGCCAGGGTCCCGCGCGCCACGCCCGCCACGTAGATCAGTGCACCGAAGATGCAGATGCCGGCGGCGATGTCGAACAGGTTGGGCAAGCGCCTGATGGACGCGAAAGCGGGGAACGTGGCGTTGGGCATGAAGGCCATCCTGCCGGGAACGGACGCCTGTTACGCCCTTCGGCACGGGGTGTCAGCCCGCCAGGGCGTGTCATCATCGCGTCAGCCCCGCAGCCGCCCGTCAGGCCGGCATGGCGTCAGCGCCGCAGCTCGAGGGTCCTGATCAGCCCGGCCACGTCCGCGGCCGGGGCCGGGCGGCTCAGCAGGTATCCCTGGACCTCGCTGCACCCTTCGCGGCGCACGTGGTCCAGTTGCGCCGCGGTCTCCACCCCCTCGGCGGTGATGCGCATGCCGAGGTTGCTGCCAAGGCCGGTGATCGCCCGGACGATGGCCTGGGCGTTGTCGCCGGAGCTGCCCAGCGCCGTCAGGTCGCGGACAAACGATTGGTCGATCTTGATCTTGTCGAACGGGAAGCTCCGAAGGTAGCCGAGGGACGAGAACCCCGTGCCGAAATCGTCCATGGAAATGCGGACGCCAAGCTTGCGCAACTCGTGCAGCGTGGCGAGCGTCGCCTCGCTGTCGGCCATCAGCACGGATTCCGTGATCTCCAGCTCCAGCCGCGCCGCCGGCAGGCCGGACCGCGCCAGCGCCGCCTGCACGGCCGGGACCAGGAGCGGGCTGCGGAACTGGATGGGGGACACGTTGACGGCGACCTTCACGCTGCTTGGCCAGGCCGCCGCCTCCATGCAGGCCGCCGTCAGCGCCCACTCGCCGACCTGCACGATCAGGCCGGTGTCTTCCGCCACCGGGATGAACTTGACCGGGGACACGCGGCCGGTCGGGTGGTTCCAGCGGATCAGGGCCTCGAAGCCGCAAACGCGGTTCTCCCGGAGGTCGAACAGCGGCTGGTAGAGCAGCTCGAACTCCCTCTTGGCGAGGCCCGTGCGCAGGTCGGTCTCCATGGCGCGCCGGGCTTGCTGCCGGGCGTCCATCTCCGCCTCGAAGAAGCAGACGGTGCCGGGTCCGTCCTGCTTCGCCCGGTTGAGCGCCAGGTCGGCCTTGCGCAGCAGCGCGTCGGTCGCCGCCCCATCGGTCGGGGCCATGACGATGCCGATGCAGGCTCCGACCACGACGTCCTGCCCACGGACGGCGTAGGGAGCGCTGATCGCCTCGCCCAGGCGCCGGGCGACCTCGGCGGCGTCTTCCGGGCGGCGCAGCCCGCTTGCCACGACCGCGAACTCGTCCGCGCCGAGCCTTGCGGCCGACTCCGACCGGCGCAGGCAGCCGGACAGGCGCTCCGCCACGTCCCGCAGCACCTGGTCGCCGGCGGGAAAGCCCATCGTCTCGTTGACCGCCTTGAAATGGTCGAGGTCGATGACCAGGACGGCGAACGCGCCGCCCTCCCCAAGCCCGGCCACCGCGGTTTCCATGGTCTGTTCCAGCACGGCCCGGTTCGGCAGCCCGGTCAGCGCGTCATGGCGCGCCATGTGGGAGATCTTTTCCTCCGCCCGCACCCGCTCCGTGATGTTCTCATAAGTTGTGACCCAGCCGCCGCCGCTCATCGGCTGGTGCGTCAGCGAGATCACCCGGCCCTGCCCCATCTCCAGGACCTGCGTGTACGGCACGCCTTGGGCGATCCGCGTCATGCGGGCGTCATACAGGCGCTCCCTTTCCGTCGGGGTAAACGCGCCCGCGTCGGTGCATACGTCATACAAGGTCCGGAAGGGCGTGCCGATTGCCGGCATGTCGGGCCAAATCTGGAAGATCTCGCAGAACCGCCGGTTGATCAGCCGCAGCCGCCGCTCCCCGTCGAACATGCACAGCCCCTGGGCCATGTTGTTCAGCGCGGCGTCCAGCCAGGTGTTGGCACGCTCCAGCGCCGCCTCGTGCTGCTTGCGGCCCGTGATGTCGCTGCAGATGGCGACGAAGCCGCCTTCCCGGGTGCTGCTGCGGTTGACGCGCAGCCACCGGCCGTCGGGCAGGCAGGTTTCCCCGGCCTTGTCCACCGCGCCCATCAGCGCGCGCAACGGCGCGCTGCCCGCAAGCGGCGCGGGCGCCGGGCGCTCCGTCCCGTCGCCTTCCAGCGCGCGGAGGTACTCGTTCATGAGGGTGTT
>CALMAB010000404.1 GCA_937858325.1 uncultured Acetobacteraceae bacterium | reverse complement strand
CGCCGTGATCCCGTCCGCGCCGGCGCCGATGGCCAGCAGCGCCGCGGCGAACGGATCGGGGTGCAGGCCGCCGCGGGCGTTGCGGATTGTCGCGACGTGGTCGATGTTGACGCCGAGACGAGGGGCGCCAAGGTGGGGCGTCCCGCGGGCGTTGCTCATGCGCTGCGCCTCCTAGCAAGGGTTGCCGCGAGCCGCAGGGCGGCGATCAGGCTCGCGGGGTCGGCGCGGCCCTGCCCCGCGATGTCGAACGCCGTGCCGTGGTCCGGCGAGGTACGGATGATCGGCAAGCCCAAGGTCACGTTGACCCCGCTCGCCATGTCGAGTGTCTTGAGTGGGATCAGCGCCTGGTCATGGTACATGCAGATCGCCGCATCATAGCCGGCGCGGGCGGCGGGGGTGAACATCGTATCCGGCGGGTGCGGCCCGGTGGCAGCAATGCCGTCCTTACGCAGCGCTGCGATGGCCGGGGCGATGATCCGCGCCTCCTCGTTCCCCATGGCGCCCCCCTCCCCCGCGTGGGGGTTCAGCCCGGCCACCGCCAGCCGCGGCGCCGCGATGCCGAACTGGTTGCGCAAGGCTGCGGCCGTGGTGCGGGCCGTTGCCACGATGGCCTCGGCGGTCAAGCCGTCCAGCGCGGCGCGCAGGCTGACGTGCACCGTCACGGGGACCACGCGCAGGAAGTCGTTGGCCAGCATCATCACGGGATGCGCGCATCCGGTCAGGGCGCCCAGGAACTCGGTGTGGCCGGGGTGCGCGAAGCCGGCCGCATAAAGCACGGCCTTGCTGATCGGGTTGGTGACGACGGCAGCGGCCTCGCCCGCCTGCGCCAGCCGTACGGCCCGCTCGATGCTGGCGATGATGGCGCCGGCGTTGGCACCGTCGGGGTGGCCCGGCACGGCGGCGGCAGCGAGCGGCTGCGGCAGCACGGGCAGGGCGGTCGGGAACACTGCGACCGCCTCGGTCAAGGTTTCCACGGCGCGGACTGGAATGCCTGTCAGTCGCGCCGGATCGTCGATGGCGGCGAAGGCCGGGCCGCCTTGGCGCAGCGCACGCCAGGCGCTGACCGTCAGCTCCCCGCCGATCCCGGCCGGGTCGCCCATGGTCAGCGCGAGCATGTCTTACCCGACATGGAACACGGGTTCGTGCCGCACGGGAAAGTTCACGGAGTTGGCGATGAAGCATTTCCGGTGCGCGTCCGCGTGCAGCGCCCGGGCGCGCTCGACATCCGAGCCGGGGCTCAGGGTGATCTCCGGCGCGAGCACGACCTCGACGAACGCGCCGCCGTCCGGGCGCTCGGCCATCACGCCCTCCGCGATGTCCTCGTAGGCCTGCACCAGGATGCCCTCGGCGGAGCAGAGGTGCAGGTACCACAGCATGTGGCAAGAGGACAGCGAGGCCACCAGAAGCTCTTCGGGGTTGTAGCGCGCGCGGTCGCCTCGAAAAGCCGGGTCGGAGGAGGCCGGGATCGGCGGCTTGCCCGGCGCTTCGATGTCGTGCGCCCGGGCATAGGCGCGGTAGGCGGAGGTGCCGGAACCGCGGTTGCCCGTCCATTTGACGGTAACGACGTAGGCGTGCTCGCGGTCGGATTCCATGGCTTTGCTTGCCGCCTAGATGTGCAATGCCCGGCCATCAACGGCCAACGCGGCCTCCTTGACGGCTTCGCTCAGGCTGGGGTGGGCATGGCAGGTGCGGGCCACGTCCTCGCTGCTGGCGCCGAACTCCATGGCGGTGGCCAGCTCGGCGATCAGGGTGCCGGCGTCGGGGCCGATGATGTGGGCGCCGAGCAGCCGGTCGGTGTCCGTGTCGGCCAGCAGCTTCACAAAGCCGTCCGTGCTGCCCATGGCGCGGGCGCGGCCGTTCGCGGTGAAGGGGAACTTGCCGACCTTGTAGGAGATGCCCTGCTTCTTCAGGTCGTCCTCCGTCCGGCCGATGCTGGCGACCTCCGGCCAGGTGTAAACGACGCCGGGGATCACGTCGTAGTTGACATGGCCGGCCTGCCCGGCAATGCGCTCGGCCAGGGCCACGCCCTCCTCCTCCGCCTTGTGCGCCAGCATGGGGCCGGCGATCACGTCGCCGATGGCGTAGATGCCGGGCACGCTGGTCGCATAGTGTGCGTCCACCTGCACCCGGCCGCGGTCGTCGAGCGCGACGCCTGCCTCTTCCAGACCCAGCTCCCCCGTGTGGGCGCGGCGGCCGATGGCGACCAGCACCACGTCCGCCTTGACCTGCTCGGCCTCGCCGCCCTTGGCCGGCTCGACCGTCAGCGTCACGCCGTCGTTGCCGCGCACCGCGCCCGTCACCTTGGTCGAAAGCCGGAACTTGATGCCCTGCTTGCCCAGCACGCGCTCGAACGTCTTGGCGATCTCCGCGTCCATGCCGGGCACCAAGCGGTCCAAGTACTCGACCACCGTGACCTCGGCGCCGAGCCGCTTCCACACGCTGCCAAGCTCCAGCCCGATGTAGCCGCCGCCGATCACCACCAGGCGCTCCGGCACCTGGTCCAGCTCCAGCGCGCCGGTGCTGCTGACGATGGCCGACTCGTCCAGCTCGACGCCGGGCAGCGCGATGCTTTCGCTGCCGGTGGCGATGACGATGTGCTTGGCGGCATAGCGCGTGCCGTCCACATCGACCTGGCCCGGCCCGGCGACGTGGCCGCTGCCCTTCAGCCAATCGACCTTGTTCTTCTTGAACAGGAACTCCACGCCCTTCACGTTGGCGCTGACCACCTCGTCCTTGCGGGCCATCATGCGGGCCAGGTCGAGCTTCACGCCCTCCACCATCACGCCGTGGTCGGCAAAGGAGTGGCTCGCTTCCTCGAAGTTCTCGCTGGATTGCAGCAGCGCCTTGCTGGGAATGCAGCCGATGTTGAGGCAGGTGCCGCCGAGCGTCGCGCGCTTCTCCACGCAGGCTGTGCGCAGGCCAAGCTGCGCGGCGCGGATGGCGCAGACGTAACCGCCGGGTCCGCCGCCGATGACGATGACGTCGTAGGAGTCAGGCATTTCGGATCCTTGGATGCACGCCGTCCATATGGCGCGTCGTTTCTATAGGTCCAGCAACAAGCGGCGCGGGTCCTCCACGCTTTCCTTGACGCGGACCAGGAACGACACCGCTTCCTTGCCGTCCACGATGCGGTGGTCGTAGGACAGCGCCAGGTACATCATCGGGCGGATTTCCACCTTGCCGCCGATGGCCATTGGGCGCTCCTGGATCTTGTGCATGCCCAGGATGCCGGACTGCGGCGCGTTCAGGATGGGCGTGCTCATCAGGCTGCCGTATACCCCGCCGTTGGTGATGGTGAAGGTGCCGCCGGACAGTTCATCCACCTTCAGCGCCCCGTCCCGCGCCCGGCGGCCGAAGTCGCCGATGCCGCGCTCGATCTCCGCGAAGCCGAGCCGGTCCGCGTCGCGCAGCACCGGCACCACCAGCCCGTTCGGGCCGCCCACCGCGATGCCCATGTGGACGAAGTTCTTGTAAACGATCTCGTCGCCGTCGATCTCGGCATTGACCGCCGGGAACTCCTTGAGCGCGGCCACGCAGGCGCGCACGAAGAACGACATGAAGCCGAGGCGCACGCCCTTGTGCCGCTTCTCAAAGGCGTCGCGGTACTCGGCGCGCATCGCCATCGCCGCGGTCATGTCCACCTCGTTGAAGGTGGTCAGCATGGCGGCGGTGTTCTGCGCGTCCTTGAGGCGTTGGGCGATGGTGCGGCGAAGCCGGGTCATCTTGACCCGCTCCTCCCCGGCCTCCGGGGCGCGGGCCTGCCG
>CALMAB010000403.1 GCA_937858325.1 uncultured Acetobacteraceae bacterium | reverse complement strand
AGCCAGGACCGCTGCAGCAGCAGCACGGCCGCCGTGCATCCCACCAGCAGCACGCTGAGCGCGCCCGCGGCGGCGGCGTTCGGGTCGGACTCGCCGGCGAACAGCTTGAAGATGTCGAGCGCCAGGAATGGCCGGTCCTCCGCCAGCACCGCCGGCACGCCGTAGTTCTCCAGCGCCTCGATGAAGACCAGCAGCGCCCCCGCCAGCACGGACGGGGCCACGATGGGCAGCAGCACGGTGCGGAACGCATGCCAGCGCGACGCGCCCAGGTTGCGGGCCGCTTCTTCCATGGAAGCGTCAACCGCCCGGAAGCCTGCCAGGGTCGGCAGCAGCACATAGGGGTACAGCGTCAAGGTGAACACGGCGACGATGCCCGCCATGCCGTAGATCGGGCCGACCGCGATCCCGACGGAACGGAGCGCCACGGTGACGACGCCGACGCGGCCGAACAGCAGCACCAGCGCGTAGGCGCCGACAAAGGACGGCAGCACCATGGGCACCGACGCCAACGCCAGCAGCAGCGGCTTGCCCGGCACCGGGAGCCGGGCGAGGCAGAACGCCATCGGCACGCCGACCGCGGACGCCAGCACCATCGACATCGCCCCGGCCAGGAGGCTGTTGCCGAGGCTGCCGAGGTAATAACGGCTCGACAGGATCTGCGCGTAGGCCGCGGTGGTGAAGCCGCCCGCGTCGTCCTGCACGCTTGACCGCAGGACGAGCCATAAGGGGTACACCAGGAACAGCCCCAACACGGCGAACGCCAGCAGGCTGACGCCGGCCTGGAACCGCCTGGAGCCGCCGGACCACATCATGGGGCGGGAAAGGCGATGATCTGTGCCGGGTCGTAGGCAAGGTTCAGGGTGCCGTCCGCCGCCGGGGGGACTCCCTGGCCGCCCAGCGTCACGATGCGGATGGGGGTGCCGTCCGGCAACGCGGCATGAAGGCGCAGCAGCGGCCCCAGGAATTCTCGAAGCTGCAGCTGGACGGCCAAAACTGGGCCGTCGGCACCGGGGCGGTCCATCGGGCGCATCGTTTCGGGCCGGACCGAGAGCAGGATCTTCGCGCCTGGCGCGCCCGCCTGGCCGCGCACCAAGAACGCGGCGCCCCCGGCCGCCACCGTGGTCGCCGCGCCGTCGAAGCCGGTGACGACGCCGGGGATGATGTTGGTCGCGCCCATGAACGCCGCGACGAACGCCGTTTGCGGCGTGCGGTAGATCGCTTCGGGCGGTCCGACCTGCTCGACCCGACCGCCGCGGAGCACGGCGATGCGGTCGGAAATGGCCAGCGCCTCCTCCTGGTCGTGCGTGACGTAGAGGGCCGTCAGCCCGAGCGACTGCTGCAAGCGGCGGATTTCGACCCGCATGTGCGTCCGGAGCTGCGCATCAAGGTTGGACAGCGGCTCGTCGAACAGCAGCACCGCCGGCTTGATCACCAGGCTGCGCGCGATGGCGACCCTTTGCAGCTGGCCGCCGGACAGCTCGTGCGGCCAGCGCGCGCCGTGGTCGGGCAACCGCACCAGCGCCAGTGCCTCCGCCACCCGGTCCCGGATGTCCTGCCGGCTCGCCTTGCGTGCCCGCAGGCCGTAGGCGACGTTCTGCTCCACCGTGAGGTTGGGGAACACTGCGTAGCTTTGGAACACCATGCCGATGTTGCGGCGATGCGCCGGAAGGCAGTCGATCCGTTGGTCGCCGAACCAGATGCTGCCGCGTTCCACGTCGGCGAACCCGGCGATCATCCGCAGCAGCGTCGTCTTGCCGCAGCCTGACGGCCCCAGCAGGGTGAACAGCTCGCCCTCGGCGACCGCGAGGGAGATGCCGTCCACCGCCCGAACATTTCCAAAAGTCCGGACAACGGCGTCGAGCCGGATCGCGGTCACAAACGGCGTCGCCTGGCCCGTCTGGTCAGCGCGTGTCCTGGATCAGCGTCTTCAAACGGGCCAGGGTTTCGCGGCGCGACGCTTCCCACTTCGCGTCGTCGTAGGGCAGGATCTTCAACTGGGACAGCGGGGGCATGTGGCCCGGCAGGCTCGCCAGGTCGATGTCTTGGCGCGCCGGCCGGCGGAAGGTGGTGCGCAAGAGTTGTTCCTGGATGGCCCTGGTGTTGATGAAATCGACAAAGGCCCTGGCCGCGTCTGGGTTGGGGCCGCCCTTGATGATCGCGACGCCCTCGGCAATCGCCACGGTTCCGTCGGCCGGGTAAACCACCAGGACCGGCGCGTTGTTCTGCCGCCACAGCAGGCCGGCGTATTCGAGCGAGATGCCCAACGGGTACTCGCCGCTGCCGTTGCCCTCGAACACGAGGGTGGAGCGGTTCAGCACCTTGGTGTTGGCCAGCAGCGTCCCAAGCTTGGCCCAGGCCGGGTCCCCGCCGCCCCAAAGCGACGCGAGAAGGGTTGCGGTGACGTAGGCGGAGCCGGAGTTCGCCGGGTCGGTGTAGGCGATCTTCTCCTTCCATTTCGGGTCGAGCAGGTCGCTCCATTGCTTCGGCCCTTCGGCGGCGGGGATGGCCGCCGTGTTCTGGCTGATGGTCAGGACCTGGAGGTTCGTGCCGATCCAAAGGTCGTTCTTGTCCCGGTGTTCCGGCGCAACCGCATCGCGTTCCTTCGCGGCATACGGCTCGAAGAACCTGCTGTTCTCCTTGAGCAGCGACGCGCTCACGCCCCAGATCACGTCGGCCTGCGGGCGCGCGGCCTCGGAGGCGATGCGCCGGAACAGCACGCCCGAGCCGGTGGACACCACGTCAACCGCGATCCCGGACGCCTTTGTGAAGGCGTCGGCGACGGTGCTGTTCACCGTGTTGTCGTTGGCCGAGTACAGCACGAGGCGCTGCTCCGCCGCGGCGGGTCCGCCAGGGGCGAGTGCCGCGACCACCCATGCGGCCAGCCCGATCCGGCAAAGCCAAGATGCCACGTTCCCCATGCCGATCCCTTTCACGCCGTCCCACGATTTCGCCCAGCCAGCGGCGGGGACGCAAGCTCAGCTCTTTAACCGGTAGCCCGTCCTGAACATCCAGGTGACAAGCCCGAGGCAGCCGCCCAGGAAGGCAAGGGTCATGGCGACGCTGGCGCCGACGCTGACATCCGCCTGGCCGAAGAAGCTCCAGCGGAAGCCGCTGACGAGGTAGAGCACCGGGTTGAACAGGGTGACGGTCCGCCAAGCCGGCGGCAGCATGTCAACGGAGTAGAAGCTGCCGCCCAGAAAGGTGAGCGGCGTCACCACCAGCAGCGGCACGAGCTGCAGCTTCTCGAAGCCGTCCGCCCACAGCCCGATGATGAAGCCGAACAGGCTGAACGTCGCGGCGGTCAGCACGAGGAACGCCGCCATCCAGACCGGGTGCTCGACCCGCAGCGGCACGAACAAGGAGGCCGTGGCCAGGATGATGGCGCCGAGCACGACCGACTTGGTGGCCGCGGCGCCGACGTAGCCCAGCACGATCTCGAACGGGGACACCGGGGCGGACAGGATTTCGTAGATCGTGCCGGAGAAGCGCGGGAAGTAGATGCCGAAGGAAGCGTTGGCGATGCTCTGCGTCAGCAAGGACAGCATGACCAGGCCCGGCACGATGAACGCGCCGTATGGTACGTCCTCCACCGTGCTGATCCGCGAGCCGATGGCTGCGCCGAACACCACGAAGTACAAGGAGGTCGAGATCACCGGCGCCACGATGCTCTGCAGCAGCGTGCGCAGGGTGCGCGCCATCTCGAAGCCGTAGATCGCCCGAACCGCCCGGATGTTCATGCCCGCTCCCGCAGCAGCCCGACGAAGATGTCCTCCAGCGAGCTTTGGCTGGTTCGCAGGTCCTTGAACCGGATGCCGGCCGCGGCGAGGTCGCGGAGCAGCGCCGTGATGCCCGTGCGTTCCCCCCGCGTGTCGTAGGTATAGACGAGTTCCGTGCCCTGCCGGGCCAGCTCCAGGCGGTAGGGGTCGAGCGTGGGCGGCAGGTGCTCCAAGGGCGCCTGCAATTGCAGCGTGAGTTGCTTGCGGCCGAGCTTGCGCATCAGCTCGGCCTTTTCTTCCACCAGGATGATCTCGCCCCGGCTGATGACGCCCACGCGGTCGGCCATCTCCTCGGCCTCCTCGATGTAGTGGGTGGTGAGGATCACGGTGACGCCGCTGTCGCGTAAGCGCCGCAGCAGCCGCCACATGTCCTGGCGCAGAGCTACGTCCACCCCGGCGGACGGCTCGTCGAGGAACAGGATCGCCGGCTCGTGCGACAAGGCCTTGGCGATCAGCACGCGGCGCTTCATGCCGCCGGACAGCGCCATGATGCGGCTGTCCTTCTTGTCCCACAGCGAAAGGTTCTTGAGCGTTGCCTCGATATGGGCGGGGTTCGGGGCACGGCCGAACAGGCCGCGGCTGAAGCTCACGGTGTCCCAAACGGTTTCGAACGCATCGGTGGTCAGTTCCTGCGGCACCAGGCCGATCTTCGCGCGGGCGGCGCGGAACTCGCGCACGATGTCGTGCCCGTCCGCGGAGATGGTGCCGGAGCTGGGCCGGACGATGCCGCAGATGGCGCCGATCAGCGTGGTCTTGCCGGCCCCGTTCGGGCCGAGCAGCGCGAAGATCTCG
>CALMAB010000402.1 GCA_937858325.1 uncultured Acetobacteraceae bacterium | reverse complement strand
CCCCAGGCGCCGCAACTCGCGGGTCACCAGCCTGGTGAGGGAAAAGCCGAACACCTGGTCCACGTTTTGCCTGGCGTATGCGCTTTCGTATTGCGAGCGGAAATCCCGGTTGTCGCGCAGGTTGCGGAACGCATCCTGCACCGCCTGCCGGTCGTTCTCGTTGTTGTAGATCGCCCGCAGCACCCTGCCCTGGAACCTGGCGTGGGCCAGGATCTCGTCGCCGATGGACTGGCCTTCGCGGTCTGGGTCGGTCGCGACGATGACGGTGTCGTGCCCCTTGAGGGCTTGCGCGATCTCGCGGTACAGCGCGGCCCGCTTCTCGTCCTCGGGCACGGCGTAGCCGTAGAGGCCGGCGGGCGGCAGCATCGCGTCCGCTTCCCATTGCGACCAGGGCACATCCCAGCGCGCCTCGACCTCGTTGGGCGTTTGCAGCCGAAGCACATGACCCGAGGCGGCGACGACCTTGCCGTGCCGGTCGCCGATCGCCTCCCGGACCGCCTTTGCCTGCTTGAACTTTTCGCAGATGATCAACGCTTGCGCCATCCCGACCTTCCACTGCTACCTGCTGTTGTCGTTGTCGTTTCCAGGCCACCCGTGCAATTTTCACGGTCGAGCGAATCGGCAAGACCGGACGCTTTGCAATTGTGATACGGCTTTTACCATAAGCAGCCTTATCATAAGCATCATAGGAGGTAGAGATGTCAAAGAACACCAGATTTGGGCGCTCAGAAACGGCAGACAAACCGGTTGAGGGGAATTTCTACCAGCTTCCACTTCCAAGAAAGATCGTTGAACACCTGGATGTGCCGAACTCGTTGCGGACCCTGCTTGCCTTGACCTTCAGAAAGCCAGGCATCTACGAAATTGATGGTCGCGTCCATGTCGTGGGCGACCCCGATGTCGACGCCGAGGCTTCCGTGTTCTGGCACGAGGACGAAGACACGGTTTGCGTGTTGACGGTTTGGCCAGGGAAAATCGAGTTCCGCCGTCGTGCGCGGACCCAGGTCGAGAGCGAGGCTGCCCAGGTGGAAACCCTGGCGTTCCGCTCGCTTTCACCGGACGGCCGCGAGCTGGCGGACTTCGCTTTGGCGGCCGCCCTGTGACAGGCGGCGGGGGCCACCGGAGGCGGAGCGCGCTGGGTTGGCTGCTTCCGCTGCCGCGCCTGCCCGCCGGGTCGCTGCGCGAAGCCTCGTCCGGTTTCCGTCTGCTGCGTGCGATGGGCTCGTTGCTGCTGGTGCGGCGCTCGATCTGCCCCGATTGCGGCGTCGCGCCCTTGCAGCGCCGCGAGAACGGCGCCGGCCTGCACGTCGGCGCCAGCCTTGTCATCGGTCACCCGGTCCTGGTCTGCGCTGCCGGGTGTGGCTACGTGCGGATCCTCGACGAGGAGATCACCTCCCCCGAGGCGTTCGTCCAGGGGCAGCACCTGTTCCGCCGCGCCTGGTCCACCTTCATCGTGGCCACGTGCCTCGTGGTGGCCGCTACTGCGCTGGGGCTTCACCTGTGGTCGGGGGTCACGCTGGTCGGAGGCGTGCTGGTCGGCGTCTTCGTCGCTCTCCAGGCCGCGGTGCTGCGTTACCGGGCGTGGCAACTGTCCTACCAGCGATTGTTCGAGCAGCGTGCGCCGGTGATGGAGTGGCTTGCCTGGGAGTTCGGTCCGGACGTCAACAAAGCCGGCCTGCCCGGCGCCGAGACCCCGCCGCGGTCAGGCCGGCATGGGCAGGGGTGAGGTTTACCCCGTGGTCAGGGCGGCGCAGATCTGCGGCAACCCGACGGGGATCTTCGCGGTCGCCGCCACGATCTCGGCGACGTCGTTGACGAAGAACAAGAGGGTTCCGCCCACGAAGTAGGTCCAGGCACGCCCATTCGAGTGCGTGTGCGAGTCGCCTCCCACCTGGCCCCAAACATTGCTCGCGGCGATGTAGACCGAGATCGCCCCCAGCAGCATGAAGAACTTCGTCAGGGCATAGGTGGCGTTGTCGCAGTAGTTTGCGACCGGGGCGGACTGCAGGTAGGCGAACATGTCGTACGTCTTCTGTCCGCCCAGCACGAACGTGCCGGCCGATTTCCAGAGCACGACGCCGGGCACGATGAGGGCGCCGGCGAGCGCGTAGGCCGGCAGGATCATCTCCTTGCGGACCATGTCCGGGCGCACCTCGCCGGTCGCGTGCAGGTAGGCGTGGAAGCCAGTCACCAGGCCGATCCAGAGGCCGAGAAGCCCCATCAGGGCGAAGACGACGTTGAGGGCGGGCAGGAAGGCGCCGCCCAGGTTGGTCAGAAGCGTCAGGAGGTCCATCGCGCGGCGCCCGCCTATCTCCGCTGCGCGGTGGTCAGCGCGCCGGTGAGGGTGTTCACGGCGCCGATCAGCGACCGGACCCGATCCTCCAACGTGCCGATCTGCGCCCTGATGTCCTGGTTCTCCCGCCGCAGGCGCTGCACCTGAAGCGGCAGCGGCTCGATGCGCGCATCGGGCGCGGCGTACTGCAGCGTTTCCTCGTCCGGCCGCTCGTAGGACCAGCGTGGATCGGCGGCGCGCTCGCCGGTTCCCTGCTTGTCCGCCACCGTCCGCGGCGCCTGGGCTGCCACCGGTGCAGCGCCCAACGTCGCGACCACCAGCAGGCCGGCGGCCAACGTCTTGGTTCGCACGCTCCGGCTCCTAGTCCGCATCGTCCCAACCCTTCTCGTGCTCAGCCGCGTCATCGTCCTCGGGCATGTCGAGGGGTCGTATGCCTGCTTCCTCCAGCACGTCACGCGCGAGGTATGCGCCGATCTCGCCTTCCGTCATGAAGCGCCAGTCTTCCGCCATGCCGAGCAGGTTCACCAACCGGGCTTGGCCCAGCACCTCGGCCGGAGAGTCGATGAAGGTTGCCGTCAGGCACCGTTGGGCCAGGTCCAGCGCGTCGATCGGCTGTAGTCCCACATCCAGCCGAAGCTTCACTTCCTGGCACGTCGAAGGGGACACAAGATAAATGTAGGGCACGAAGCGTATGATAGACCCTGCGGCTACTGCCAAACGAACCTCCTGGCCCAGCTCTGTACAGGCAGCGCAGCAGACAGCCTTCCTCTAGGCAGTCGTCGCGCATCCATGCACGGCGTGGGCCTGCTGCTGTTGTGGAAGCACCGGATCGTCTGAGGTTCGCAAGGTCGCTGGTACGTGAGGCGGTGCTGTTTCGACTTTATCAGCAGTGTCGCCGCGAAGCTAGATGTAGCGGCCTGCACCTAGCCGCGATTGGGCGCGCAGTTACCGGCCTGAACCGGCTCACGCTTGCTGACACCATTCGATGCGTCTGGCTCGCCTTTCATACTTTGCGGTCGGGCAAGAGCCGCCTCCAACGATCACCGGGCCTCAGCGGCTTCTGAAAGGAGAAGGAGTCCGGGGTCCTTCTGAAAGCAAGTATATCGTGAGGGGTGTTACGAAATCTGATACGCATACGGGACGTTGAGCGTCGAGCGGCGGCTCGTGCTAGAACTTCCGCCGTCACCAAAGGGCAAAAAAATTGCTGGCCGCACCGCTTTTCCTCAGCTCCGTAGAAGACTTGCAAGCTCATGTGTCCGAGCACTTCGAGAAGCTCCCGCCGGGAGAGAAGGGGACTCGATTCGCGGAGTTTGCGGCCAGGCTGATCCCGATGGTGCAAGACCTCTCCGAATTCGGCCCGATAGCCCTCTCGCCGAAGCAGTCCCACGACAAGGGCGTGGACGGGTCGTCTTCGGTCCTGGAGGACGGAAGACGGCTGCACATGCAATCCAAGCTGTCGCTACCCGGCAAGGAAGACTTCGACTCCATCATCAGCAAGTTCGAGGCTTACGAGCAGGCGGCAGCGGTCGGCCCGAATCAGAAGGGATTGTTCGATCCCGGTGAGCCGCCAATTGCCACCTTCGTGATCGTGACGGCGCAGAAGATGGCGGGCATCCTGAGCCGATACCGGGAGAGCGGCATGTCGTCACGCCCGTTCTACGAGCAACTCACGAAGGAGCGCAGGCTGCACATCGTTGACGGCAACGGAGTTTTCGCCGCGTTGCAGGCGGCGTACGGCCGAACCTTCGGCATCCCGAACAAGTTGGAGCTTATCTCGGAAACTGGCTGGATCCACCTCGGGACCGTGCGGCTTGGCTTCCTCAAAGCGAGCGACCTTTTGGAGCTTCACAGGAGCCACGGGGACGCCCTGTTTTTCGAGAACATACGGGATTGGCTGGGTCCAAAGAGTGGCAAGGTTTCGCCCGACCAGCTCACCGTGAACCAAGAGATCGCCGAAACCATAATCAAGGAACCCGGGCGCTTCCTGGAGCGCAACAATGGCGTGACGTTTAAGGCCGCGCGTGTGACGGCGGATACGGGCAACCGTCTTGTCCTCACCGAAGCGTCCATCGTCAACGGCTGCCAGACCACCATGTCGCTCGTGACGTCGGACGCGGCCATCGAGGACTGCGTCGTCCAGGTCAAGGTGGTCGAGAGCTTCGACGCATGGGACGTGGCGAAGGCGGCCAACTACCAAAATCCGGTCGCCAAGATCAACCTGGACCTTGCCCGCTACATACGCCCGCAACTCGTCCGGGAGGCTGCAGCGGAGGCCGGCATCGAGATCGAGGGCGCCAGTGCCGCTAACGCGGTCAGCCTGCTGAACTCGCTATATGACGAGCGCGTCAACTACGAAGAGATCCGATATCTCTACATCGGCCTGCTCAGCAGCAGTCCAAACAACATCGTGGACCAGCTCTACACCAAGCTGCGCGCCGACTTGCTGTCCGGCTTCGCTGAGAACCAGGCTAATCGCAAGCTGATGATGGAGGCGATGTTCCGGATTACTGTCGCGACGCGGGCGGCCATCAAAGAATGTCAGGCACTCCTCGGCACTGAGGAGTACATCGGTCCCTTCATGCGTGTGCTGGAAACGGAGAAGCCCCGCTACCGCATGTTCCTGGCCATCCTAACGCTGTCCGCCCTGCTGCGCACAGACATCAGCGCGAGGCAGAACGAACCGGCGGAGATGATCCGCATGAAGGCATTCGTCGAGGGTGCCTGAGACTTGCTTGTCCAGCACCCGAAGCGGTTCAGGACCGCCTATATGAAGGCACTCAGCGCGCTGGCCTCCGGGGGCAGGGAGGTCGCGGACGACGACAGCAGGATACGACAGCAGCTCAACACCTACGTCGCCCGAGCTTTCAAGCAGCTCTACTCGACGCTGCTGACGACCCTGGAAATCGACCGAAAAATCAGCGAGAGCATGTCAAAGATGCCCTGAGGGATCAGTCAACGCTCTCGCTGTCGTACGGGGTCACAGGCGGGACGAGCTACCCACGGGTGGAACCGGCGACGAGCTGTCGCAGGCTCGGCGACAGGCAAGCAGGGTAGCTTGCGCTCGCGCTCGGTGTCCGCAGCGGCTTTTCCGATCGCGTGCTTCCCGATTACGGATCTGCTGTTCGCTGCCGCTCCGGCGTCGCTCGTCCGCGTGCCTTCGCTGTTCGGTTTCGCATGCTGCCGCCTCACGCCGGCGCGCTTCCTCCTGCTGCCTGGCTTCTTTGTCCCGCCGCCGCTCCTCGTCCTGCCAGCCCCATCGCTGCTGCCCGCCCAAGGCGGCGCTGCTCTCCTCACGCGCCGACTCGGGCCACGGCGGCGGTCCCGCCAGGCGATGCGTTTCCATGGTGCCGGGCAGCGCCACCGGTCTCGAACCTTGGCTCGATTGCGGGTGAGAGTCCGTCGCCGAATGAAGGATCGTCGCCGGGGGCTTGCTCAACGCCATGCCGAAGGCCAGTTCGCGGCTGCTGCTCACCCATGCTGGATTCCGGCCTGGCATCGCTCGCGTGCTGGGTGAGAGTTGCCGGGCACGTGCCTTGCCGGATCGGCACATACTCGACTTTGACCCGTTTGATGTAGCCGAGCGCATTGGCGATTGATTCGTCGATTCCGCGCTTGCCGGTGACGGTCAGCGAAACTAAACTCTGCGACACGCCCTTTTTAGCCGCGAACTTGGTCTGGCTGCCGATGCTATGAATGGCGGTCATCAGTTCGGCGATCAGCTGCTGCGGCGTGATGGCTCCGTCGTCTTCGGCGTCCCGGCTCCGGCCGGCCTGCGAAACGTCCACGGTCAAAAGCCTGGGCTCGCGTCGGCCTGCTCGTCTTCATCCTCTTCCGAGTACATCTCGGGAGGAACGACTGCGGTGAAGTCTGTCCTGACCGTGACGCCCATCCGTCGCAAGCTGTCGATCACGTCCTGGACGCTTTCAAGATCCATCTCGTGCGCGGAGCGCTCGCGCTCGACCGCAGGTATGTATTCCAGCCCGCAAGACCGCTCGGCCTCGCTTTCTTCCGGGTCGCTGCCGTAATCCACGACCTGGACGCTCAAATCCAAGGTGCCACCGGGAACGGCCTTTCTGATCTTCTTTGAAAGATCGTTGAGGAACCTGATCCGATCGCGCAGCTCGTTCCGGGTGGCGTAGCTGTCGTCGCTGGTGTTCTCAAGCTTCTCGCGCGCCTTGGCTGACCGTTCCCAGACCTGCGTGGCGAGCGTACCCATCGTCACGACCGTCGCGCCGTTGCCGTCGATCAGCCTCGCCGACTCGCGTGACCATTGCTCCACATTCTTCGCCATTTGACTTGAGCTTTCGCCAATTTCCCGCAGCGCCTTGGCCTTCTCGAACCCGGTGCACACCTGTTCGGCGAGCAAGTGATCCAGAGCATCCAGCGCCGCCTGTTTCTTGTCCCGCAACGTGCCTGGCGTTGGCCTGCCCTCTTCCGCGCGCGAACTCAGGAGCAATGCGCCGTCAGGGTCCCGGATGATCCTCGCCGCCTCGGGCAGGATGCTGGACGCTGGGGCTTGTTCGATGGCGGGCGCGACGCCCGGTGGCAGCGTGTCGCGTCCGAACAGCAGGTGGTCGCCGAGCAACTTGGCGCGGCGACCCGCGTCCAGGTAGCCCTTTGCCCACGTTGGCGGGAGTGCCTCATCCTGCTGCTCCCGATCAAGCATGTGGTCGAGCACGGCTGAGGCGTAAGCGACAACCACGTCCGAAGAGCTGAGGCGTTGCCACGGACGCGAGGCGTAGGCACGGATCACCTCTGACGGAGGCGGTCCCTGTACGCCGTGCTGGCGCGCTTCCTGATCATGCCAGCGGATATCGCTCTGCCCCCACATGATGGCGGCGGCGAGCTGCTCCAGTTGCTCGATGCCGTCCAGCCTGACTTCACCACTGTTCTCGGCCGTTTGCAGGACTGCTTCGAGGTCGTGCGTCATGGTGAAACCCTCCACTTCCCGCGTTTCGGCATAGGAGGGCATGCGCGGGATCGGCTGCAGGCGGATCTCATCGTGCTCAACTCTCGCGCCCGCCGGGTGCATCCGGGCATCTGCGGCGGCGATGGCCGCGAAACCCGCGTCGTCGAAAGTGAACCGTTCGACGCCCGCGGTGAGCCATGTCATGCCCTCCGGCGGTGGGATGGACCGCTTGGCGGCAACGGCGACTCCCCCGATGCGGATCTGGCGCGTTTCCCCGTTTGCCACCATGGGGCCGTCCAGGGCTGCCAGCGCTTCGTGCAAGGAGCGGGTCATCAGTTCGGTATCTGCTACGCTCTGATCCGCTTTATGCCTCACAACCGCATATAAGAGATACCCTTTATCATCTCGATAACGGTAGTCATCAGAAGCAGCACGACTATATGCTTCCTGTCCGACATCGTTTATCCGTAACTGTGCTCTTTGTGCCTCAATCATTCGACCTATTGAATTTTTGTGCTGGTCTGCTGATGCGGACACCTGTCACTCCTATCCTACGTGCTGCCAATGTGGTCACATTAACGGATAACAGGCGGTCGCAGGAAGCAATCATTGCTATGACGGTTGAGGAAAACCTCGCTTGGCCTGATGCTGCCTTCGTCGTGTTCATCGCCCAATCCGGCGATGTGCTCACCGACGCGGCCTGTTGACGTGCGACGGCAGGCGCCGGGTCAGTGCCGATTGGTTCCAATCTCTATTTTACCGGAAAGAATCCCGTCATGCCGTCGAGCAATGCCTGAGCCAGGTGCGGAAGTTGACGCCTTCGCCCAGTTCGGGTGCGATCTGTGCGGCAAGCTCCTGGTGGACATGGCCGGGCCTGCGGTCGTTGCGCAATTAGACATCGACTACGCTGTCGCGCGAATCGTCCAGTGGTCACAAGGCCAACACACGCGCACAGCGGGCAGCCGTTTCGAGGGCCTGGGGCGTTTAGGCAGCGGTACTATACCGTCTTCATAAGCATAGGTGTAGGCGCTCGTAATCATCGGCGGTCGTGCTCGCAATCGGAGCCGATTTCTGCTCACGGTCCGTGACAATGGAGCCGCGCCCATGCTCGCGCTTTCTGACAATGGGCTTGCCATCGTCGCGTCGTGCTCGCCATCAGAGGCTTGTGCTCACGCTCATTGCCAATGGATTCTTGAAACTCGTCGACGCGGCCGCCTCAGGAAACGGAGCAAACGAGAACAGTTCTGGCAACGCGCAGCAGATTGGCCACCACGGGGCCGGCGCAAGAACGTGAGAAGCGCCAGAAACGTCGGTTATCGAGAACGCCCCAGCCGCCTTGCGAACGGCCAAATCTCATTGGCAGCCAATGTGAGCACAACCCTCCGTTGGCGAGCACGGCGCGATGATGGCGAGCGCAGTGGCAGGTAATGTGAGCACGACGCCCGCCCCATTGGCAGCGAATCCGAGCAGGAATCTGCGCTGTTTGCGAGCACGAGCGCCGATGATTACGAGCGGCTACACATAGGTGATGAAATGACGATAACCATTTGGTGGAAACGTTTCTGCCTTGCGGCGATGTGGATCGTAGCCATGGTATCTTCCCTGATAGTTTACGCCCACCTGCTGTGGCCTGTTTCTGGAACATGGCTACTTGGCTGCGCTGATCGTGCGATGGCTGTTGCAACCGCGGGCGGCGCAGGTTTGGCCACACTTCGCGGCGTTCTTGCAGAGTCAGTTCCCGCACTTATTCTGGTTGGACTGACTGCACACGCCAGCAGGATAACCGCCAACAGCGTCATGGCTTCGATTTTCAGCTATTTTGCTCGTCAAGAAGGTTAATAGTAAGCGACCATAAGCAAACCTCGTTTCGCCGTGGCGTTTGGTGAGATGCATTTCCGGTTCGCTTGCCGCCAGTCCTCCGGCTGCGGAGCTTGGGGTGCCCCGATGCTCGCTTCAGTCAAAGGGTTTCCACTCCAGCTTTCTCCGCGCGCCCAATTAGGGCGTTCCGGGTTTTCCGACCAATGCGGCTATGTCTTCAGCTAGCTCTGGCCAGCCCGGTTCCTTGTGACCGCGTTTTGCCCGCACCCCGAACTTACTTTTGGAACTGTAGCGCGGCGAGCAGCGCGACGCATCACGGCTCCCTCGCATGCAGCACGTGCACGCGATCCTCGCCATGCTGCGGCCGGGTTCCGGACGCCTCGCTGGCTTCTTTCGCCGACCCGATGCGGCTATCGGGTGTGGCACGACGGCCTACCTGGTTACGGGGACATCGCTGGGTTGGCGGTGCAAGGCGTCTTTTGTTCCCGCCGGGCGGGTTGCGGCTGCTCTAGCAGCCTTGGCCAACGCTGCCTGCGTTCGATCGGTTGCTGCTTTGGCCTTGGCAATCGACGCCTCGCTCACGGCGCGAACCGACCTCGCTGATGGTTTGACGACGCTGCGTCCGGCCGCGTGCCCCCGCTTGCCGTAGTGCGTGACGGCGGTGACGGCGGAGGCGTGCCCCATTGCTGCTGCCACCTCGCCTGCCAGCAGTGAGAGATCCGCCTTCGCGTTCGCCGAGAACTGGTGGCGGGCGTCGTAGATCCTGACCCGAAGCCACTGCGGGGTCAGTTGTCCGGTCGCGACCAGGGAGCTGATCGTCGTGCGGAACAGGCGGTTCGCGTTGGGCGACACGCCGCTCCACGGACGACCCTGCAACCACGCGATGGTGCGCCCGATCGCGCTGTCCACTGGCTGGCCCACCGCTGCGGGGTCCAGCTCCAGTTCGCGAACAGGCCCGTTGCCCCGGCCCGGCCGTGCGCCGTCAGGTGGCCGGAACTTCGCGTTGACGACCACCAACGTTTCCGGCCCCCGGCGGGTGACAGTCTGCCACTCGTTGGGCCGGATGCCAGTCGCCACCATGGCGATCAACATGTCCGCGATCCTCGATCCGGTCCGTCCTCGTCTGGCCCGCAGCCCGTTCACGATTGTCCGCAGCGCTTCCGGGTCGATCCGCCGCTGGAGCTGTCGCCGCCGCTCCGGCGGTTTCGGCACCGCGTCGCTGGCCAGCAGGAACGCGGTCCGGAACGCCGGCCCCCTGGTCTGCGCAAGGTGCCAGGTGATGGCATTGCGATACAGCCGCCAGGACTTCCTCGCCACGTGCCCGGCCAGTCCCTGCAACGCCAGCACCCAGCTGCGATGGTCTTCCGGGTCGCGCGCCTCGGCGGCGATCCAGCGGGCGAAGCGCCGAGCATGCCTCCCGTACAGCTCTTCCGTTGTCCGACTAACTGCCATCGTCCCCCACAGGCGCCGTTGCCGATTTCTCCCCTGCTATCTGATGATACGGTAGCGCTTAAAGGAAAATCTAAGGCGTGCAATTTCCTGCAATCCAACTCCTGCAATGTCCTGCAATTTCATGCCTGCCTTTTCATTGTCTTTTCCCTGACGCTCTGGCATGGTCGCGTCCATGCGTCTTTGGTCGCACCTGTGCGTCATCGTCAACGCAACGTGTGCGGCAAGGGAGGGGCCGGATCCCGGGGCTGTTGGTCCGCTGTCGAGTGTGGAAGGACTCACCATGTCAGGATGTTGCTGGATTACACGCCGCGCCGTGCTTGCCGCCGCGGTTGCGGTTGCGGTCGCAGGGTGCGTGCCGGCGCAGGCTCCTCAGCCGGGGGCGACGGAGGCATTCGTGCGGGCCGAGCTGATGCGGGTCGATGTGGTGCGGCCCGAGGCGACGCCTGCTTCTGTTTCGCCGGCGGTCCCGTGACGTGGGCGGCGACGGGCGGGGACGCGCCTGTGGGCGGCCGGCCGGAACGTTTGCTTGCTATCGATGACGGCCACTCGGAAACCAAATGCGCGTGGCTTGACCCTGACGGAGGCGCCCTGTGCGTTTCCTCTTTCCCGTCGCGGACCATCCGCGGCTACGAGGAGCTCGATCCTTCGGGGCGGGGAGCGCCCAACGTCTACGCGACCTATGACGAGGAGCGGCCGTCCGACGCCGGCTCATACGAGATGATGATGGTCGTGCCGCGCGGCCGCCTGTCGGCGGACAAGGGCGAGAACAGGACGCAGGACTATCCCACCAGCGACCGCAACCGGGTGCTGGTGCATCACGCGATGCATGTTTTGGAAGCGGGCGCGGTGGACTTCACGATCGGCACGACCTTGCCCCACTCGGACTGGCACGGGCCGGGCGGGCGGCGCAACGACGCCTTGATCGCGGCCAAGAAGCGCAGCGTCCGCAAGGCCGTCCATGTCTTCGACCGTGACGAGCTGCGTCCGGTTCCCGCGGCGCACCGGGTCGCGGAGCACGCGGTCTATTCGGAGGGGACCGCCGCCTTTTTCGATGCGGTGCTGGAGTTCGCGCCGGAGGGCGGCGTGAGGGTGAACCAGGCCTTTGCGGAACGCTTCGCTGCCGTGAACGCGTTCCTGGTGGTGGACATCGGCGGCAAGACCACGGACCTGGTGTACGGGTCCTGGTCCGGCGACGTCGCCGACCCGCCCATGATCAACGTGGCCATGTCGCAGAGCCTCGACGTGGGTGCGCTCGGCGCCGCGGACCAACTGGAGCACGAGATCCGCAAGGCGTTTGACGTGCGCGGCGTGGTCGACCGCGAGGCAGCCCTCTTCGCCCGCGAGGTCCCGATCTTCGGGAAGCGGCGGGACGTGGGAGCGCTGTGCGACGCAGCGGGGCGCAAGCTGTTCGATCGCGTCCGGGAAGCGGTGCGGCTGCACGCGGGGGACGGGTCGCATCTGGCCTACGTCGTGTTCGTTGGCGGCGGCACGGAGCTGCTCCGCGGCCACATCGTTGAGATGTTCAACGCTGACCTGGTGCACATCCCGGACGAGCCGCGCTTCGCCAACGCTCGCGGCATGCTGAAGATGATGGAGGCCGAGCGCGGCGGGGCGGGGTGAGCCGGAATGGGCGGAGGAGGCCGCAAGGGGCGTCTGAAGGCGCACCCGCCTTCGGTGCAGCGAGACGGTTTCGCCTGGGCGGGGGCGGGCGTGGGCGCGCGGCTGCATGACTACTTGTAT
>CALMAB010000401.1 GCA_937858325.1 uncultured Acetobacteraceae bacterium | reverse complement strand
CGAACAGGTGCTCGCGGGCCTTCTCAGGGTCGAGCACGCCCAGGTACTTGCCTGGATAGAGCACGTCGGTGTCCACGTTGTCCTGATCGATCATGATCGCCTTGGCCTGCACCATCATGCGGCTCCCTCCAGTTCGCCCGCGATCTCCCGCGGATCGACGATCTCGCCTGCAACGGCCGCCGCGGCGGCGACGAAGGCGTTGCCGAGAAAGACCTCGGCATCGCCGGAGCCCATGCGGCCGCGGAAGTTGCGGTTGGTGTTGCTGATCGCCCGCTCGCCCGGCGCGAGCACGCCGTTGTGGCCGCCGAAGCAGGCGCCGCAGGTGGGCGTCGAGACGGACGCGCCGGCCTCCGCGAACAGGTCCAACAGGCCCTCGCCCAGCGCCTGGCGGTACACGCGCTGGCTCGCCGGCACCACCATCATGCGCGTCCCGTCGCGCACCTTGCGCCCGCGGATGACCTGCGCCGCCTGCCGCAGGTCCGCCATCGTGCCGTTCGCGCAGTTGCCGATATAGACCTGGTCGATCTTGGCGCCCCGCGCCTCCGCGACCGGCGCCACGTTGCCCGGCGAGTGCGGCATGGACACCAGCGGGCCGAGCCGGTCGAGGTCGATGCGCACCTTGCGGTCGAAGGAAGCGTCCGGGTCGGACCGCATCTCGGTCCACGGCGCGTCCGTGCGGCCTTCGAGATACGCCCGGGTCACGGCGTCGGCCGGGAAGAAGCCGGTTTCCGCCCCGGCTTCCACCGCCATGTTGCTGACGGCCATGCGGTCCTCGACCGAAAGCGCCTCGGCGCCCGGCCCCGCGAATTCCAGCACGCAGCCGGTGGCGCCGGCGACGCCGATCTCCCTTAGCACCGCGAGGATCAGGTCCTTGCCTGCCACGAAGGGGCGCCGCCGCCCCGCGAACTCGACCCGGATCGTGCCAGGCACGGTCTGCCAGAACGCCCCGATGGCCATGCAGCCGGCCAGGTCGGTGATGCCCACCCCCGTGCCGAACGCCCCGAGCGCGCCGTAGGTGCAGGTGTGGGAGTCGCCGCCCGCGATCACGCTGCCGGGGATCACCCAGCCGTTCTCGATCAGCACGGTGTGCTCGATCCCGCCCCGCCCCTGCGCGAAGAAGGCCACGCCCTGCCGCTTCGCCCACTTTTCCATGGATTGCAGCAGGATTGCGGACGCCACGTCCTTAGCCGGCGCGAAGTGGTCCGCCACCGTCACGACCTTCGACGGGTCGAACACCTTCTCGACGCCCATCGCCGCCATGACCTTGGCGGCGCCATTGGCCGACGCGTCGTTGCCGAGCACGACGTCGCAGGGGAGCATGACGACGTCGCCGGGCGAGACGGCCTGTCCTCCCAGGTGCGCGGAGATGATCTTCTGTACGAGTGTTGCCGCCACGAACTGCGCCTCCTACTGGGCTGCGTCTGGATGCTGCTTGATCTCCGCCTGGAACCGGCCGCGCAGCGCGTCCCACGCCTCGGCCCCGACATGGCGGAAGATGTCCTGCGGCCGTATCCCGCCCGGGATGGCCGGATGCTTGCTGGTTTCGCGCAGCTCGCTCAGGGCCTCGGCCACCCGGGCCACCACGGTGCCGATCACCAGCGCGGGCAGGATGGTGAGCCGGTAGCCCAGCTCCTGCGCCTGCTTGACGTCGAACACGGGGGTCAGGCCGCCATAGACCATGTTCAGCAGGCAGGGTCCGCGCACCAGGCGCGGGATGGCGGCCGCTTCCTCCACGCTCTGCGCCGCCTCGACAAAGGCGAGGTCGGCGCCGGCCTCCAGCGCGGCGTTGGCCCGGCCGACCGCGTCGTCCATGCTGGTGACGGCGCGGGCATCCGTCCGCGCGATGATGACCAGGTCGTGGTCGCGGCGGGCCGCGACGGCCGCACGGATCTTGGCGATGAACTCGTCCCGCGCCACTACCTCCTTGCCCGCCAGGTGGCCGCAGCGCTTGGGCGACACCTGGTCCTCGATGTGCAGCGCGGCCACGCCGCCGGCCTCGTACTCCCGCACTGTGCGGGTGACGTTCAGCTCGTTGCCGTATCCGGTGTCGGCGTCGGCGATGACCGGGACGCCGACGGCGCCGGCGATCAGGCCCACCCTCGCGGCCATCTCGTCCATGCCGAGCAGGCCGTAGTCGGGCAGGCCGTGCGAGGCGGACACCCCGGCTCCGGTCATATAGACGGCCGGGAAACCGGCCCCTTCCACCATCATCGCCGTGACGCCGTCATATGCGCCGGGCGCGACCACGATGTCAGGCCCGGTGAGCAAGCTGCGGAGGCGTTGCCGTGATGTCATGACTTTCTCCCATTCAGGATCGCCGCGCCATATGGCGGTTCGCCGAAGGCGTCGGGTTCGGTGCCAGCCAGCACGCCGCTGCTGTCGAGCGGCTTCTGCCGCGTTTCCACGCCGGCCAGCCCGACGACTGCCGCCTGCACCAGCAGCAGGGCGGCAAGCGCCAGAACGATGGCTGTGAGCCCACCCGCGGCGAGCAGGGCGACGATGCCGAACTGCATGGCGACGGTGGCCAGGCGCCCCGCGGCGCCGCACAGCCCGGCGCCGCGCATACGGAGCCTCGTCTCGAACAGCTCGGGCACATAAACCGTGAAGCCCGCGACGTTGGCGGTGCCGAGGCACAGCGCCAGCACGTAGCCGCCTACCAGGAACGGCGTCCCCTGCGTGTAGGTCAGCCCCACGCCGACCGCGGCGGCGGCAACCGAAAACCAGACGATGCACGGCTTGCGCCCGATACGGTCGCACAGCAGCATGCTGACGAACGAGCCGGATGTGTAGCCGGCCGCGAACACCATCGTCGTCAGCAGCGACCCGCCGATCGACATGCCGCGCCCGACGAACACGGTCGGCAGCCACTGCAGGAAGCCGTAGAGCGAGAAGCCGACGACGACGTTGATCAGCATGCCGAGCAGCGTGCCGCGGCGTGCCCCCATGGCGAACAAGGCGCGGAACGGAACCGGCGCCGTGTCGATCAGCGGTGCGGGTCGCCAGGCCGGCAGGGCGCAGCCGCCCGCAACCTCGCGTTCGATCATCTGCATCTGGCGCTCGGCGTCCTCTGCCCGGCCTTGCGCTTCCAGCCAACGCGGCGACTCGGGCATGGCGCGGCGGGCGAACCAGACGGCGACTGCGGCCAGGCCGGGCAGGAGGAACATATAGCGCCAGCCCAGCGTGGGGAGCACCCAATAGGACACGAGCAGCGACACGAAGAACGACGTGTTGGCGATCAGCACGACGCTCGCCACCAGGCGCCCGCGCTTGCTCGCCGGCAGGAACTCGCCCAGCGCGGCATAGCCGGCGACGACCTCCGCGCCCAGCCCCAGGCCCATGACGAAGCGCAGGGCGATCAGCGCCGTCATGTCCGGCGCCACCGCCGCGGCGAGCGAGGCCATGCCGAACACGAGCAGGTTCGCGCGGTAGCAGAAGCGGCGCCCCAAGGCATCGCCGAGCACGCCGGTCAGCCACGCGCCGAGCGTCAGGCCGGCAAAGGTGGCGGCAAGGAACCAGGCGTTCAGCGCGACCGACGACCACCCGGCCTGCGTCAGGGCGGCCAGTATGCCGCCGCCGGAGTACAGCTCGAACGTGTCGATGAAGATGCCGGCCGCGACCAGCGCGACCACCTTGCGGTGCCAGGCGGACAGGGGGAGCCTGTCGAGGCGGGGTCCGGCGTTGACCGGCATGGCGACTTCGCTCACGAGTTCCCTCCCAGGTCCGTTGCGGACCAATCGCATTGCCGCGTCTTTCGATGCAGATGTGGCGGCCCTCGTGAACGAGGGCAAAACGCTATGCGCTATGAGTTCATAGCCCCGGCTTATCGAGGCGGCCGCGGGGTCAGTAGGTCGATCGTCCGCCCGTGATGTCGAACACCGCGCCGGTGGAGAAGGAGCACTCCTCGGACATCAGCCAGGCTGCCAGCGCCGCGATCTCCCCGACATCCACGAACCGGCCCATGGGGATCTTGCCGCGCATGTAGTCGATCTGGGCTGCGGTCATCTGCTCGAACAGCTCGGTCTGCGCAGCGGCCGGGGTGATGCAGTTCACCAGCACGCCCGTGCCGGCCAGTTCCTTGCCGAGGGACTTGGTCAGCGCGATCAGCCCCGCCTTGGACGCGCTGTAATGGGACGCGTTGGGGTTGCCTTCCTTGCCCGCGACGCTGGCGACGTTCACCACCCGGCCGTAGCCGCGGCCGATCATGCCCGGCAGCACGGCGGCGCACACCAGGAACGACGCGACGAGGTTCACCTCCACCACGCGGCGCCATTCCGCGCTGGGCAACTCCCACGTGGGCGCGTTGCCGCCGGTGATGCCCGCGTTGTTGACCAGGACGTCGATCCGGCCATGCCGCTCCTCCGCCTGCCTTGCCGCGTCGCGCACCGCCGCCTCGTCCGTCAGGTCGAGCGCGGCCGAGCTGGCGCCGGGAAATGCGGCGGCCTCGGCAAGCCGGTCCGCATCCTTGTCCCACAAGGCAAGCGTCGCGCCCGAGGCGGCCGCCCGCTGCGCGACCGCGTATCCGATGCCCCGCGCCGCGCCGGTGATGAGCACCACGCGACCTGCAAGATCGATCTGGTTCAACGTCTTCTCCTCCGACAATGCTGCGCCCGCCCATGTGGGCGGACGTGTTCACCGGTGGACCGTGACAAAGCTCGACAGCGCCTCGCGCTCGGTCACCAGGGTGTTGGGCGGCGCGGCCGGGTCGGCGCGACCCAGGGCCATGCCGCAGACGACCATCTCTTCCGCCGGGATGCCGAGCTGGCGGCGCACGACCGCCGGGTAGTTCGCCAGCGCGGCCTGCGGGCAGGTGTCGAGGCCATGGCCGCGCGCCGCCACCATGATGCTTTGCAGGAACATGCCGAAATCGAGCCAGCTCCCCTTTTCAAGGTCGCGGTCGATGGTGAAGATCAACCCGACCGGAGCGCCGAAGAAGGCGTAGTTCAGCCCGCGCTGCCGGGCCGCCGCCGCCCGGTCCCCTTTCGCCACGCCCGCCAGGGCATACAGCCCCCAGCCCGCCTTCCGGCGCCGGTCGAGGTAGGGAGAACGCCAGCTCTTCGGGTAGTAGTCGTACTCCCGCGCTTCCGGCTCGCCCGCCTCGTGCATCGCCAGCAGCTCGCGCGTCAGCGCGGCCAGCGCGGCGCCCAGCAGCACGTGGACGCGCCAGGGCTGGATGTTGCTGCCGCTCGGCGCCCGGCTGGCCACGCGCAGCAGGTGCTCCACCGTTTGGAGCGGCACCGGGTCGGCCAGGAACGCGCGCACGCTGCGCCGGCTGGTGATGGCGCGATCGACGGCTTCGGCGTCATCCAGCCCCGTTGTCATCGGTCAGCGCCGAACGGCACGCGCAGCCCGCGCGCTTCCAGCCTCGGCAGCACATGCTCCTGCAACCGTCCGAGACCGTCGGCGAAATCGACCCAGGACAGCAGCAGCCCATCGACGCCGCACTCCGCAAAGGCCTGAAGCTGGTCCGCAATGCCGTCGGCATCCCCGGCGATGATCGATCCGCCGGCCCCGGCAGCGACGCGGAGGCGAAGCGCCTCCATCGCCGGGCGGTCCAGGCTTTTCGAGTTGGCGAGCTGCGACGCAAGCCAGGCGTCGATCGTCTCGTTGTCGGCCTGGTCCACGGCGTAGAATCGCAGATACTCCTCGGCCTCCGCCGCCGTGCCGCGCTGCACCACCGACGCCATGGTCCAGACCTGCACCTCCCGCCCATGCCGCTCGCGTGCCGCCTGCTTGTAGGCATCGACCTGCGCGCGCCGCTTCTCCCCGTCCTCGGACGAGATCTGGACGAAGCACATGTCGGCCCGCCGGATCGCGAACTCCATCCCGAGGCCGGAGCTGCCGGCGTTCATGATGGGCGGGCGCGGCTGCTGCAGCGGCTGCGGGCGCGACCCGCCGTGGCGGATGGCGAAGAAGTCGCCGCCGAAGTCGAACTCCTCGGCCTCCGACCAAAGCCGCAGCACGATCTCCATCCACTCCGCCAGGTGCTTGTAGCGCTCCTCGTGCTCCTTCAGCGGCGCCCCGAACATCTCCAGCTCGGGCCTGTTCCAGCCCGCGACCACGTTCAGCCCGAAGCGGCCGCCGGAGATGATGTCCACCGTCGCGCACTGCTTGGCCACCGTGATCGGGTGGTATGTCGCGGCATGGGTCGTCGCGAACACCGCCGCGTGCCGCGTCGCCTGCGCGATGCCGGCGGCCCAGGTGAAGGGGTCGAGCACGATGCCCGACGAGTGGCCGAGCTTGCCCAACTCGTGGCCCTTCCACCGGGAATAGGCGACGATCGCCTCCAGCCCCATCTCGTCCGCGAGGCGGGCGGCCCGGAGATTGGAGTCCCAAGTCGGCCGGTGCTGCTCGGGCACCAGCGTGTTCGCCGTGCCTTTGCCGTTGATGCCGAAGATCCCGAGCTTCAGCGTGTTGGGTCCGAAGATCGGGTTGGTCCTGGTCGCCTCCTGCGCTTCGTGCTGCTTCCCGTTCACCGGTTCCTCCGTGGTTGTTGCTTGCGGCGGGCGTCCGCCGCGTTGCCGGTCAGCCCACCGCGCCTGCCTCCCGCAAGGCGGCGATCTCGCCGGGGTCGAAGCCGAACCGGTCCAGGATCTCGTCCGTGTGCTCGCCCAGCATTGGGGCGCGCGTCGTTTCCGGGTTGCCGGCCCCCATCTCGAACGCCCGGCTCATCGCGCGGTAGCCGCCCAGCACCGGGTGCTCGTGTCGCACCACCAGCCCCTGCGCGAGCACCTGCGGGTGGTCGAACATGTCCTCGATGGAGCGAACCGCGATGCACGGCACCCGGCCGAGCATCAGCCCCTCCCATTCCAGCGCGGTGCGGGCCATCAGCGCCTCGCGCAGGATCGGCATCACCTCGTCCGACCGCTCATAGCGCTTCCTCATCGTGTCGTAGCGCGGGTCGGCGGCCAGCTCCGGCCGGCCGATCAGGTCGCACAGCGCCGTCCAGAACGGAGGCGTGCTGGCCTGCACGTAGAGAAATCCTTCCTTGGTCGGGTGCGCCGCCGTCACCCGGCCCGCAGCCGGTTCCCGCTCCGCCTCCCGCGGCTCGCAGTCGGCCCAGATGAAGCGGCTGGGCTGCAGCGCGATGGAGGATTGCAGCAGTGACAGCCGCACGTGCTGGCCTTCCCCGGTGCGCAGCCGGTGCACGACCGCGGCGGTGACGGCGAAGGCCAGCAGGGTGGAGGTGTAGAAGTCCACGATCGAGCCGCGCAGGAGCTGCGGGGCACCCGGCTGCTCGCCCTGCTGCCCTTGGGCGTGAGCAAGGCCAGTGAAGCATTGCAGCATCTGATCAAAGCCCGGATGGTCGCGCAGGGGGCCTTGCTCGCCGTATCCGGTCAGCGAGCAGTAGATCAGGCCGGGCCGCATCGTCTTGAGGGTGTCGTAGTCGATGCCGAGCGATGGAGGAACGGAAGGGCGGAAGTTGTGCACGAGCACGTCCGCCCGCTCGATCATGCGGTAGAGCGCCGCGCGTCCCCCCTCGGCCTTGAGGTTGACCACGACCGACCGCTTGTTGCGGTTGGCGCCGAGGAAGAAGCGGCTCTCGTCCGGCAGGGTAGACGGGTAGTGCCGGATCGCGTCCCCGCCCGGCGCCTCGACCTTGATCACGTCTGCGCCCACGTCGCCCAGCAGGGCGCTGCCATACGGCCCGGCCAGGTAGCTGGTCAGGTCGAGCACGGTGATCCCATCCAATGCGTTCGACACGGCTGTTCCCTCATCTTGCTTGTCCGTCCTAGGCCCCGCTTCGGGCGAAGCCGGGCCAGTGGCGCCGTCCTTCAAGCTGTTTCCCCGGACTCCGCCGCCCGTTCCAGCACATCGCGGGCGTTCGCCACGATCGGCTCGTCGATCATCCTGCCGTCCAGCAGAAAGGCGCCGATCCCGGCCCGCCCGTGCTCGCCCGCCGCCTCGACGACCCGGCGCGCCCATCGGCGCTCGGCCGCCGTCGGCCGGTACGCGTCTTGGATCACCGCGACCTGCCTGGGATGGATGGCGGCCTTCCCGGCATATCCAAGCCGCTTGCCGCGCAGCGCGCTGGCCCGCAGGCCCTCCTCGTCGTCCGTGACGACGAACACCGAGTCGATCGGGCGCGCCAAGCCGGCTGCACGGGCCGCGATGGGGACGAGCGCGCGCGGCACGGCGCACTCACCCTCGTCCCGCGTCCACTCGATGCCGAGGTCGGTCGTGTAGTCGCCCATGCCGAACAGCAGCCGCACCGGCCGCTCCACCCGGGTGCCGGCGATGGCGGCCAGGTTCATCACGCCCAATGCGGTTTCGATCGTCACCCAAAGCTCCGTTTGTCCGGGAGCAAGCCCGGCCTGCCGTTCCAGCTCGGCCATCAGCGCCGCGACGTCCTGCAAGCCCGATGCGGCCTCGATCTTCGGGGCCACAATCCCGCGCGGCCGGGCGCCCATGACCGCAGCCAGGTCCTCTCGGCCGCAGGCCACGCCGAAGCTTCTGCTCACGGCCAGCGGGTTGACGCGCACCAGGTCCCGCCCGGGCCGCTGCCGGAGGAACGCGGCGGCCCCGTCGCGTGCGGCGGCTTTCTGTCCCGGCGGCACCGCATCTTCCAAGTCGAGCAGGACCGTCCCTACGTCCAGGGCAAGCGCCTTGTCGCGCAGCCGGGCCAAGTGGGCAGGCACGAACAGCGGGGCGACGGGGGCGGGAGGCACCGGTCGGCCTACGACTTCGCCAAAGGACAGCCGCCTTCGGCCAGCGGCCGGAAGGCTTGCGCGGCGGGGATCGTCTGTAGCAGCTTGAAGAAGTCCCACGGCCCTTCCGACTCGCCCGGCGATTTTGTTTTCCAAACGAACATGTCGTGGATGAACTTTCCGTCGGCGCGGACCTGTCCCTGGAACAGCGCGTCGTCCACGGGCATCGACCGCATCCGCTCGGCCACGGCGCGGCCGCTTGCCTTGGCCTGCACGACGCCGAGCGAGGCGGCCGCCTTCAGGTAGTGCGTCACGCCGGAATAGGCGCCGGCGTGGAAGAAATCCGGTTTCGACCCGCGGTAAAGCGGCGCGAAGCGGTCGGCGAAGGCCCGGGCCGGCGCGTTCATGGTCCACACCCACGGGATGGCCGCGATGATGCCCTGCGCCGCGTCCAGCCCCATCGACCGCACGGCGTAGTCCTGCAGCGTGATGCAGCCGATCAGCGTGCCGGACTGCGGGATGCCGAACTCGCGGGCCTGCTTGACGCAGTTGGCGGTGTCCTCGCCGGCATTGGCGAAGCAGATGACCTTGGCGCCGCTCGCCTGCGCCTGCAGCAGCGGGCTGGAGAAGTCGGTCGTGCCGGGAAAGGCGTAGGTCGTCCGCCCCAGCTCGCGCCCGCCCAATGCCTTGAGGATCGCGGACGCGTCGTCCGTCATCGCCTGCCCGGCGACGTAATTGGGCAGGACGAAATACCAACTGTCCGCCCCGGCCGAGACCAGCGCCCTGACCATCGCGTTCCCGGTGGACCACAGGTCGAACGTCCAGTGGATCTGGTTGGGGCTGCAATGCTTGCCGCTGAGGTCGGCCAGTCCGGGGCTGGTGAAGACGGCGAGCTTGTCCCGCTCCCTGGCGACGCTCCCCACGGCCAGGGCGACCGCCGATTGCGGCACGTCGAAGATCGCATCGACGCCTTCCCGGTCGAACCAGGATCGCGCGATGGCGGAGCCGACGTCGGGCTTGAGTTGCATGTCGGCCGAAACCAGTTCCACCGGGATGTCCGGCCTCTGCTTGTGGAGGTCCTCGATGGCGAGCTGGGCCGCGACGATGCAGCCCGCGCCGGTCGGCTCCGAGTACGGTCCGGAAAGGTCGGTGAGGATGCCGATCTTGAGCGCCCCCGCTTGCGACCGTGCCCGCAACGGGGCCAGAAGCGCCGGCGCGGCGAGCGCACCTGCCTTCAGGACGTGGCGTCGGTTCGGGTGCGGCATGGGGGTCCTCACATGGCGGCAGCGTTCTGGTGTATTCCCTTGCGGGCCGCCCGGCGTGTCGGGTGCGGTCCGCGTACTGGCTGCCTTGGGACACCTGATCGCACAGGAACGGGCGGCTGAGTCTTGCTGTGCCGCTATGAATCCATAGCCGGTGCCTATCAATGTGTTGGAGGAACGATCCGCGTCGAGACGATGCCTCTTCGACGCAAGACGATCTTCCGACGCCGCGGCCCCATCCACGTTGATAGCAGGCGCCTATGGGTCCTTGTGGAGACGCCCCGTTGGGCTATGCTTCCGGCAACGGCCTGGGCGGGAGCAGCGAGTGGCGGGCGAGGCGCGGCACCGGTTCGACATCGGCTTCGAGGAGCTTGAGACATTCCTCGCGGTGGTCGATCTCGGCAGCTTCAACCGGGCCGCGCAGCAGCTCAACCTGAGCCAGCCTTCCGTCAGCAACCGGGTCAAGCGGCTGGAGGAGAAGCTGCGCGTCCGCCTGCTGCACCGTTCGACCCGCAAGATCGAGCTGACCGCGGAAGGGCAGCGCCTTCACGAGGAGGCGGCCGAGACCCTGCGCGGGCTGCGCGCGCTGTGCCGGGAGTTCGGCGCCCAGGCCACCGCCCGCCAACGCCAAGTGGACGTGGCCGCCGGAATGATGGTCTCGACCCTCGTGCTCCCGCCGGTGGCCCGCAGGTTCGGCGAGCTGCATCCGAGCGTCGAGCTGCGCATCCGCAACCTGCTGCCGGAGCAGGCCGTTGCCCTCGTGGCGGAGGGCCGGTGCGACATGGCCATCGTGGGCTTCGGCTCGCAGCCCGCGACCATGCCGTTCGAGCTGCTCGCGTCCGACACCTGCGCGGTGGTGACGCCGAAGGGCCACCCGCTCGTCCGCCGCGGCGCCGTCCCGTTCGAGGAGCTGCTCCGCCACAGGCTGCTCACGCCCGACGTCTATGTGCCCGTCCAGCAAGCCGTCCTTGCCGAGGCCGAGCGCCGCAAGCTGACGCCGAAGTTCGCGGCCGAGGCGCGGGAGGTCGGCAACGTCATGACGTGCCTGGCCATGGTCGCCGCCGGGCTTGGCGTTTGCCTGCATCCACGCTCGCTCATTCCCGCGGAGCTTCGTCCGGCCCTCGACGTGGTTCCCCTGCTGGACTGGACGGTTGAACGGAAATTTGGCCTCGTCCGGTCGGCCGAGCGGGAGCTGCCGCTCGCCGCCCGGCAGTTCAGGGACCTCGTGCACGCGATGTTGGGCGAGGGCCGCTGGATGCGGCAAAGCGTGCCGGAGCAGTCGTGACGGATGCGGCC
>CALMAB010000400.1 GCA_937858325.1 uncultured Acetobacteraceae bacterium | reverse complement strand
CGCTACGACACGCTGGACGCGGTGACGGACCCGCGGGCGGCGCTCCAACCCGGCGCGCCGCTGCTGCACGAGGACGTGCCGGGCAACCTCGCCTTTGACTTCGGGTTCGGCGACGAGGCCGCGGTGGAGGCCGCCTTTGCACGCGCCGCGCGCGTGGTGCGGCTGGAGCAGGACAGTTGCCGCGTGGTCGGCAACCCGATGGAGCCCAAGGCCGCCCTGCTCGCCTGGACGGCCCGCGACGGCGCCGGTGATGACGGCGACGTGCTGGAGATGTGGAGCAGCAGCCAGGGCATGACCGGGATGCGCCAAAGCCTGGCGGCGCTGACCGGCTTGCCGGAGCGGCGGGTCCGCGTCCATGCGGAGGACGTGGGCGGCGCCTTTGGCATCCGGGGCCACGCCTACCCGGAGTACGCGGCGCTGGCCCTGGCCGCGCGCCGGGTCGGCCGTCCCGTGAAGTGGGTGGCGTCCCGGTCGGAAACGTTCCTGAGCGACTACCACGGCCGGGCCGTGCGCCTGGCGGCGGAGCTGGCCCTGGACGCGGACGGCAACTTCCTCGCGATCCGCCACGACTGGGTGTGCGACATCGGCGCCCACCCGTCCGCCGCCGGGGCGTTCACCAACACGCACAACGCCTGCGTCATGGCGACCGGCGCCTATCGCATCCCGGCGGCGTGCGGGCGCATCCGGCTCGCCGTGACCAACACGGTGCCGATCACCGCCTACCGCGGCGCCGGGCGGCCGGACGCCGCGTACATGGTGGAGCGCCTGGTCGAGGAGGCGGCGCGGCAAACCGGGGCCGACCGCCTCCTGCTGCGCCGGCGCAACTTCATCCCGCGCGACGCCTTCCCCTACCCGCTCGCCACCGTGCCGGTGCCGGCCGCCTACGACAGCGCCGACTTCGCCGCCCTGCTGGACGCCGCGGTGGCGGAGGCGGATTGGGACGGGTTCGAGGCCCGCCGGGCGGAGGCCGCCCGGCGCGGCAAGCTGCGCGGCATCGGCTGCGCGGTGTTCATCGAACCCTCGGGCGGCGTGTCGCCCACGGACGAGGCGGCGGTCACGTTCGAGCCGGACGGCGGCGGCATCGTGCTGCACGGGGTCGCCATCGCCTCCGGCCAGGGGCACGAGACGGTGTTCCCGGAGCTGGTCGGCCGCGCGCTGGGGATCGACCCCTCCCGGATCACCCTGCACGCCGGCCGCGCCGACGGACCCGCGCTGAAGGGCGGCGGCGCCTTTGGCTCGCGCAGCGCGATGTCGGTCGGCTCCGTCAGCGTGGAGGCCGCCCGCGCCGCCATCAAGAAGGGCCTCGCGCTCGCCGCCGAGGCGCTGGAAGCCGCGGAGGCCGACATCGCCTATGCGGACGGCGCCTTCACCATTGCCGGCACGGACCGCTCGGTAGGACTGGCCGAGCTGGCCCGACGCAACCCGGGCGGGCTGGACAGCACGGCGGAGCTGCCGGCGCCGGTGGCCTACCCGTCCGGCGCGCACGTGGCGGAGGTGGAGGTCGATCCCGAAACCGGCACGGCCGAGCTGGTCCGCTACGTGTCCATCGACGACTGCGGCGCGGTGATGAACCTCACCCTGCTGGAAGGGCAGATCTGGGGCGGCCTGCTGCAGGGCCTGGGGCAGGTCTTCGGCGAGAACTGCGTTTACAGCGAGGACGGCCAGATGCTGAGCGGCAGCTTCATGGACTACGCCATGCCGCGCGCGGGCCTGGCGCGGGACGTGACAATCAAGGCGGTGCTGGTTCCCTCGCCCACCAACCAGCTCGGCGCCAAGGGCGTCGGCGAGGCCGGCACCGTCGGCTCCCTGCCCACCGCGATGAACGCGATCCTCGACGCGCTGCGCCCGGCGGGCGTGGCCCACCTGGACATGCCCGCCTCGCCCCAGCGGGTCTGGCAGGCGTTGCAGGATGCCAGGGCGGCGGGCTGACCCGCTGCCGCCGCCCCGGCCGCCTCAGGCGATGCGCAGCAGGGCACGCGCGTTGCCGGATTGGGTCTTGTTCCGCGCTTCCGGCGAAAGGTCGAGCTGGCCGAGCGCCCGCAGGCCCTCGTTGACCGAGCGGGCGAGGCCGGCCCGGTCCTTTCCCTCGCCCATCCGCTCCGGGCCGGGCGGGCTGGGCGACAGCACCTGCTGGTATCCCGGGCGCTCCCCAACCAGCCGGCGCCGGGCATCGAGGTCGTGCAGCATCGGGATCGACCCGATGCGCCTGGCCAGCCCCCGGTCGTGCATCAGGCTCTGGTACTGTTCCAGCAGCC
>CALMAB010000399.1 GCA_937858325.1 uncultured Acetobacteraceae bacterium | reverse complement strand
TCGGCGAGCTGGGCAACGTCGGGCTGAACGCGGCGGTGGCGAACGCCGTGTTCCACGCGACGGGCGTGCGCGTCCGGGAACTGCCGATCCGGGTCGAGAAGCTGCTGGAAGCGTCAGCCGTGCCGGTCTGACAGCACGGGCTGCTTGGCCGGAAGGTGGCGCACGGCCTCGATCGCGGCATCGGGTTCGAGGCGTTGCTTCAGCGACAGCGCGGCGCGGCCCAATGCGATCCGGCCATCCGGCGCGACCACGAAGGTGGAGGACAGCGGCAAGCGCCATGTGCCGGTCCCGTTGATGCGTGGCAGGTCGTGCCCTAGCCGGAGGTAGAGCGGCCGGACAATTTCGGGCAGTTCGACCATCAGGCCATAGCGGTCCGCCACGGCGCTGCCGGGATCGGACAGCACGGAACAGGCCAACAGGTCGCGTTCCGCCACCATGCCGCAGACATCGACGCGTTGCGGCGACACCACCAGCAGGTCGCCGCCCGCATCGTGCAGCCGCGGCAGGGCCTGTTGCCAGGCGCGGAGCGCCAGGGTGCAGAATGGGCACCAGCCGCCGCGGATGAAGAGCAGCACAACGGGGCCAAGCGCCAGGCGGTCTGCCAGGCTGACATCCACGCCGTGCTGATCCACAAGCGAGAACCCCGGCGCGGGATCGCCGGGCTGCAGCATTGCCCGGTCCGCCCCCAAGGCGGCCATCTGCGTTTCCGCTTGGCGCAAGGCGTCCAGGTCCGCCGGGGCCATGCGGCTTTGCATACCCTGGTAGAACCTTTGAAGCTGCTCACAAAGGGATGGCTGCCCCTCGTTCATCGCTTGCCTCCGATGTGTTCGTTGCCGCAGGAGATGGCTTATGCAGGGTTGTTTGATAAGACGCCGAACCCGGTAACATTCATGCCCGAGAATTTGAAGCGGGGGATTTGAAGCGATGGATTTGCTGGCCGGCCTGCGCACCTTCATTCGGGTTGCCGAATCCGGGTCGTTCTCTGCGGTGGCGCGGGAGATCGGCGCGACGCAGCCCGCCGTGTCCCGCCAGATCAGCGCGTTGGAGCAGCACCTGGACGCCCGGCTGATCCAGCGCACCACCCGCAGCCTCATGCTGACGGAGGACGGGCGCGACCTGCTGGACCACGCGCGCCGGGTGCTGGATTGCGTGGAAGAAGCGGAAACCGCGGTCGGCCGCCGCCAGGGCGCGCCGAGCGGCCTGATCCGCATCGCCACCCCGGCGATGTTCGGCCGACTTTATGTTGCGCCGCGTATGCGCCGGCTGCTGGACCGCTACCCCGAGCTGTCCGTCGAGCTGCACATGTCGGACAGCATTACCGACATGATCGCGGCGGGGATCGACCTCGCCATACGCGGCGGCAGCGTCCAAGAGGCGAGCCTGGTGGCCCGGCGCATCGGCTCCTCGGCCCGGGCCGTCGTGGCATCCACCGAGTATCTGGAGCGCAACGGTACGCCGGCCCACCCGTCCGACCTCGCGCGCCACTCCTGCATCGTCCTTTTGCAGGGCGCCACGCCGAACGAATGGCGGTTCGACGGGCCGGGGGGCGCCGTGGCGGTGGGCATCGCCGGCCGGTTCCGCACCGACAGCACGGAGGCCATCCGGGAGGTCGTGGCGGCCGGCCTCGGCTTCGCGCTGGCGCCCGCCTGGGTGTTCGGCGACGACCTGACGACCGGCCGGGTGCAGCCCGTGCTGCAGCGATACCAGGCAGAGCGGGTAGCGATCCACGCGGTTTACCCGTCCCGCCGCAACCTGGCGCCGCGGACGCGGGCCGTCATCGACTTCCTGCTGGACGAGTTCCGCCTCGACCCGGCGATCTCGACCTACGGCGAAACCTAAGCGGCCCATACTTCCCGGCATAGGTGTTGTGAGCAGGCGCAGCATTCTGCGTGGATTACGCCACGCCCAAGTGACCTTGCGTGGGCGGCATCCTCCGTCAGAGGCCCGCCACACAGGACTGAAGGCCCGCCTATCCCGACGGACCTCCTGTTTTTCAGGAGAGACTAAGACCATGAAGACCATCTTGCTTGCCGCCGTTGCCGTCACCGCGCTGGCCCTGCCCGCTTTGGCCGGCGAAGGAAACGGCGATCCGTTCCCGATGCGCAGCACCGGCACGACGGCCACCATCGCGTTGCGGCGCGCGGACACCGGCTCGGACGCTTACCCGAGCACCGTGGCCCGGCCAGGCTCGGCGATGAACCTTTACGCGGCTGACACCGTGCCCAGCACCGGGTCGGAACAAACGGCCGAGACCGCGAATTCGCTGCCGCGCGGGTTCGAGCGGGGCTTGCCGGTTTATGCGGATCGGAAGCCGACGCTGTCCAACATCGTGGTCGGCAACAGCATCTACCTTCCGCGTAGTTGATGACGCCGGGGCGCCTGACGTTCCAGGCGCCCCGTCCCTCGGCGTTCGGCGGCTACACCACCAGCCCGTAGGCCTGAAGCCCGGCCGAACCCGTGGACGAGGCCTGGGCGGTGCTGGCCGCCGCGACCAGGTAACGCTTGGCAAACGCCTCGACGAAATCCTTGTTCTTGAACTGCTTGACATCGACCTTGCTGGTGATCGCCTTTTCCTGCGCGTTCAGGGACTGATACGCGATCTCCTGCGGGATGCCGAGCGCCGTGGTCACGACCCGGCGCAGCACCGGATCGCCCAGGATGTCATCTGCGGTCTTCACCTTTGTCGCGGTTTCGCGGAACGTCAGCGCGTCCGACAGCCCGGGCGTGGCAGTGTCGAGCGACTTGCGCCAACTGATCTCGGCATAGGCACTGGCCACGGTGTCGAGCACCTTGGGGTCCTTCAGGACCGTAAGCCCTTTGTCGGCAAAATCGTAGGTGGCCGCGGCAGACTTCCAGGCCGTGTTGGGCAGCACGTTGGCCAAGGACTTCGGGTCGCTGGGCTTGGACATCAGGGCCTTGGTCACCAGGCCGGTGGAGCCGATCTGGTCGCTCAGGCCGTTGGCGGTCAACAGGACCTTTTGGACGGCCGGGTTGGCCAGCAGGGTCTTCACGTCCTTGGCGCTCGCGACGGCCTTGCGGAAGGCGGCCACGTCGCGCTGCACCTCGGGCGTCTTCGCCTGCGCCGCGATCTGCTTCGTCTGGTTCTTCTCCGCCTGCGTCAACGCAAGGACGGGGTTGCCGCTCGACGCACCGCCCGACGAGGACACCCCATACAGCAGGCTGAGGTCGATGCCGCCGACCGTGCCGCTCACGGCCGGCCAGACAGCCCGGCGGTGATCTCCTCGTTCACCATGATCAGGAACGCGAAATCAGGCTTCGGCTGGCGCATCTCTCGCTGCACCGCCTGCCCGACCGAGATGACCGACGCCCGCAGTGCCTCCGGCAGCCCGTTCGCGGAGTCGCGCAGCAAGTCGCCGACCATCATCCACAACCGGGTGTTGTCGGCCAGCGCCTTGACCTGATCCAGTTCCGTGCCCGTGCCGGCCGCGCGCAGCGCACCGGTTACGCGGCGGAACACGTCGGCCTCCTGCTCCTTCGGGCCGCGATGGGCGGACGCGGCCTGGTAGGCGCGGGCGGCTCGATACTGCTGCATGGCGAGGCTTCCTACTGAAGGGTGGTCTGCGGCTTGGCGCTGCTGCTGCGGCCGAGCACGCTGTCCTCGTGCCGGATGATCCGCCGCGCGAGCTTCAGGGCGGTGTAGCACTCGTCCGCCTCGACGGCGGCCAACATGCGGTCCAGGACCTCGCGCGCCAGCACGGAGGTGGTTGCGGCGCGAAACTCGGCGATGGCGGCGCGCGCCTGCTTCAGGCCACGGTCACGCTCCTCGTCCGTGCCGATGTAGGCGAGTTGCAGGGCGAAGTAGATGCGCCGCGCCGGGCTGTCGGCTTGTTCCGGAGCCATGATCTGTTTGCCGAACAGGAACCGGGCGCGGGTGGTCAGCTCAATGCGGCTGCGGGTGCGGAAGCGGAACGAGGCCCCGTTCACGATGATCGCCTCGCCGGCGTGCAATTCTAGGACTAGGTTCGTCATGGAGCCTTCCGAGTGGTTCGAGGGCCTTGGTTTAAGAAGCAGCCGACGGCGGGCGGTCCTGCCCGCCGTCGGGCAGAGTGTTAGCCGCGGAACAGGCTGACCAGGCTTGACGGCGCCTGGTTGGCCATCGACAGCGCCTGCGTGCCGAGCTGCTGCTTGATCTGCAAGGCCTGCAGCTTGGCCGACTCCTTTGACAGGTCGGTGTCGATCAAGGCGCCCAGCCCGGCGTTCAAGCTGTCGATCTTGTCGTTGTTGCGCGAGATCGTCGCGTCCAGCCGGTTCGAGTCGGCGCCGATCTGGTTCAACTGGTCCGACACGCCCTTCTGCGCCGCGCTGAACGTCGTGCCGCTCAACGCCGCCGAGGCTGCGGTCTGGGCAGCGGTGCCCGAGAACGTGTCCGCTCCGGCCGCCGAGCGGCTGAACGTCAGGCCGATCAGGCCCGCGAGCGTGCTGGCCAGGCCGCTGCTGTCGGCGCCCGAGATAGACAGCGAGTTGCCGTCCTCGCTGCTCACCACGCTCTTGCCGGCGCCGGCCACGGCGCCGCTGGCCTTGCCCAGCAGGGTCTGGCCGTTGTAGGTCGAGCCGTCCACCGTGTCCGCGACCTGGCTCACCAGCGACTTGTAGGACGCCACGTACTGGTCGCGCTGGTCCTGCGGCAAGCTGGCGTCGCCGATCTTGACCAGCAGCCCCTTGGCCGTGTTCACGCTGTCGGAGAGCTTGGTCAGCGCGGAGCTGGCCGTGCCGACCAGGCCCTTGGCGTTGCCGAGCTGCTCGTTCGCGCTGGTCAGCGCGCCCACGTCCGAGCGCACGCGCTGCGCGATGGCGTAGGCTCCGCCGTCATCCGTCGCGTCCGCCACGCGCAGGCCCGTGGAGATGCGCTTCTGCGACGCCTGCAGCTCCGTGTTGGTGTGGTTCAGCGAGGCCAGGGCGACCTGCGCGCCGATGTTCGTGTTGACTGAGTTCAGGGACATTGTTTTTCATCCTAGCGGCCCGCACGCGATCCAATCGGCGCGGCCCGCTTTCGTTTACAACCCCGGGTTTTGCCGGAGTGAAGGCAGTTTCGCCGAAATTGCTTAACGAAAAGCGAACAGGAACGAAAAAAAGAGCCGGGCGCGTCAGGCAATCCAGCGGTATAGCCAGGTTTCCGCGAGCGGCCCTCCATCGTCGCGCAACGCGCAACGTAGGTCCGCGGCCGGGGCGCTCCCCGGGTCGAGCACGAGGCTGACCCGCCATCCCCCCGTTTCCGGGTTGGGACCGGAGTAGCCCACGCTTATCTGCCCGGCGCTGCTGCTGAGTTCGACCCTAACCGGGGCGTCGGCCTGCAGCGCCTTCACCGCTCCGCCCGTGAAGTCCAGCACGAACACCCGCGTGCCCGGCGCCGTCCCCGCCCCCGTGCGCATTTCCGCCACCCGCGCCAGGCGTGCGTCGTTGCCTGCGTTTCCTGGCGCGTCGGCGCCCCAATGCAGGCGATAGGTGAAGCCGTACTCCCCGCCGGCGCGCAGCGCGTCCCGCCCGCGCCAGAAGGCGACGATGTTGTCGTTGTACTCGCTCACCGTCGGGATCTCGACCAGGTCCACCGCGCCCACGCCCCAGTCACCGATGGGTTCCACCCACAGGCTCGGCCGGCGGCCGTAGGGCACTTCCAGGTCGCCGTAGTCGCGGAACTCCCGCTTGCGCTGCAGCAGCCCGAAACCGCGCGGGTTGGCGTCGAGAAAGGCGCTGAACTGCACGGCGGCCGGGTTCAGCAAGGGTCGCCACAGGCGCTCGTCGCGTCCGGTGAGGGCCGCCAGGCCGTCGCTGTCGTGCACGGCGGTGCGCCAATCATCCGGGCGCTGGGCGTCGGGCCGGGCGTGGTCGCGGGGGCTGAACTCATACATGCTGGTCAGCGGCGCGATGCCGGCCTCGGCGATGTCGCGGCGCGGGAACAGCACGCTCTCCACGTCCATAACGGTGGTTTCGCCGGGGCGCACGGTGAATCGGAAGGCGCCCGCAGCACTGGGGCTGTCGAGCAAGGCATGGATCGCCAGCGTGCCCACGCCGGGCTGCGGGCGTTCCAGCCAGAAGGCGCGGAAGCGCGGGAACTCTTCCGGCCTGGGTGTCCCCGTGCCGATGGCCAGGCCGCGGGCCGACAGGCCGTAATCCTGGCCGCGGCCCACGGCGCGGAAGTAGCTCGCGCCGAGGAAGACGCAGAACTCGTCGAACTGGCCGGGCTGGTTGATCGCGGCGTGCGCCCGGAAGCCGGCGAAGCCCAGGCGGTCCGGCACGCGCACCGCCGGGTCGGCGTAGTCGAACAGGTCGGGGTCGTAGGGAACGGGCGCGGCTTGGCCGTCCCGCACCTCGTAGATATCCACGGCCGGGCGATACAGGAAGCCGCGCGGGAAGAACTGCACTTGGAAGGGCAAATCCTGGCCGCGCCACAGCGCCCGCTCCGGCTTGAAGCGGATGCCGCGATATTGCTCGTAGCTCATCGACCCGGCGGCGGCGGGCAGCGCCGTGTCCGGCTCCCGATACGGCTGCTTCGCCAAGTCCTGCGCGGCGCGGCGCACGGCGGAGCCGGTGGGCGTCCCGGCCGGCAGCACCGTCCCCGCGGCGAGCGCCGCACCTCCCCCTATCGCCCCGCGGCGCGTGATGTCCCGCAACTGGCAAGCTCCGTCCGCAATGCGATGGGACCCTGCTTGTTGCGGTGGCCGATTGTCAATCGGGGCGCTGCACAGCCGCGCCGGCGCCCCATATTCGGGAGATGCACCCGACTATCCGCGTGATCGACCTCGAAACTACCGGTTCCCGCCCGCCCGATGACGGCGTGGTGGAGATCGGTTGGCAGGACGTTGGGGACACCGGGCCAGGCTGGCGGCTCACGCCGGAGCGCGGGGCACGCTACGTCAACCCGGAACGCCCGATCCCGTCCCGCACCGCCGCCGTTCACCACATCATCGACGCCGACGTGGCCGGAAGCCCGCCTTGGCTCGTCGTGTCGCCGCCGATCCTGGCCGCGCCCGGCCTCGTGGCGCTGGCGGCGCACCGCATCGAGTTCGAGCGGCGCTGGTGCATCGACGCGCTGACCGGCGGGCTGCCGTGGATCTGCACCTACAAGTGCGCGCTGCGCTTGTGGCCGGAGCTGCCGTCGCACTCGAACCAGGGGATGCGCTACGAACGGATGCCGGCCGGGCTGGACCGCGCGCTGGGCTTGCCGGCGCACCGGGCCGGGCCGGACGCCTACGTGACGGCGCACCATCTGCGCGACATGCTGAAGGAGGCCGGGCTGGACCAGCTCATCGCTTGGTCGCGGGAGCCGGCGCTTTTGGTCCGGGTGCCGTTCGGCCCGCATCGCGGCCGGCGCTGGACGGACCTCGACGACGCGGCGCTCGATGCCATCCTGGAGCGTAACAGCGACCGCGACGTGCGCTTCACCGCCCGGCACGAGCGCGACCGCCGCCAGAACGCCGACCCGGCGCCGGCGCCGCAGGCCGTGCTGCTGTAACGCTACCCGGCCGTCCCGCAACCGGGCTATGCTCGCCCGGGACCACGCAGGGAGCGGACCATGTTTCGGGCCACCGTCGGCGGTGAGCGGCACTGTTTCCCGAGCCTCGCCGTCTTGATGGCAGAGGCCACGCCGCTGCGCAGCGGCGACCAGCTTGCGGGGCTTGCGGCGGACAGCCAGGCCCGCCGGGTCGCCGCGCAATGGGCGCTGGCCGATCTGCCGCTCACGGAGTTCCTGACCACCGCCGTCGTGCCCTACGAGGCCGACGAGGTGACACGGCTGATCCAGGACACCCATGATGCCGCCGCCTTCGCGCCCGTCCGGCATTTGACAGTCGGCGGGTTCCGCGAATGGCTGCTGTCGGACGCCGCGACGACGGAGGCGCTGGCCGCCCTGGCACCGGGCCTCATCCCGGAGATGGTCGCCGCCACGAGCAAGCTGTGCCGCCTGCAGGACCTGATGGTGGCGGCGAGCCGGGCGCAGGTGGTGACGCGCTTCCGCGGCACCATCGGCCTGCCGGGGCGGCTGTCCACCCGCTTGCAGCCCAACCACCCCGCCGATGACCCGCGCGGCATCGCGGCCAGCGTGCTGGACGGCCTGCTGCTCGGCTCCGGCGACGCCTGCATCGGGGTGAACCCGGCCACCGACAGCCCCGAGCGCACCCACGCGTTGCTGTCCCTACTCGACGAGGTGCGGCAAACGCTGGCGATCCCAACCCAGACCTGCGTGCTGGCGCACGTGACCACCACGATGGAGCTGATGCGCCGCGGCTCGCCGGTCGATCTGGTGTTCCAATCGATCGCCGGCACGGAGGCCGCGAACGCCGGCTTCGGCATCACGCTGTCGCTCTTGGACGAGGCGCACGCGGCGATCACTGAGCGGCACCCTGGCCTCCACGCCATGTACTTCGAGACCGGGCAAGGCAGCGCCTTGTCCTCCGGCGCGCACCACGGGGTGGACCAGCAGACGTTGGAAGCCCGAGCCTACGCCGTCGCCCGGTGCTACCGGCCGCTGCTGGTCAACACGGTCGTGGGCTTCATCGGGCCGGAGTACCTGTTCGACGGCAAGCAGATCACCCGGGCGGGCCTGGAGGACCATTTCTGCGGCAAGCTGCTGGGCCTGCCGATGGGGGCGGACGTGTGCTACACCAACCACGCCGAGGCCGATCAGGACGACGCCGACGCCCTCCTCGCGCTGCTGGCCGCGGCCGGCATCAACTTCGTCATGGGCGTGCCCGGCGCCGACGACATCATGCTCGGCTACCAAAGCACCTCCTTCCACGACGCGCTGGCGATGCGCGAGCTGCTGGGCCGCCGCCCGGCGCCGGAGTTCGAGGCGTGGCTGGGGGAGCAAGGTTTGCTGGATCAGGCCGGCCGCGTGCGTCCGCCGGGCGGGCCGGCGCGGCTGTCGCAGCGGTTCCAATCCCTGCTGGCCGCCGCGTGACCGACCCGGCTTGGACCCCGCTGCGTGCGTTCACCGCCGCCCGGATCGGACTCGGGCGCAGCGGGGCATCGCTCGGCACCGCGCCGCTCCTGGAATTTCGCCTGGCCCACGCCCGGGCGCGCGACGCGGTGCACCACGACTTGGGCGCGGTGCCGGCGTTGGAAGCGCTGGGCCTGCCGGTCGTGACGGTGCGCAGCCGTGCCGCCGACCGGCGCACCTTTCTGCTGCGCCCGGACCTAGGCCGCGCCTTGGATGACGACGCCGGACCGGCGCTCGCGCCGCACGCCGGGGCGCATGGCCTGGCGGTGGTGGTCGCGGACGGATTGTCCGCGCTGGCCGTCGAGCGCCACGCGGCGCCCGTGCTGGCGGCGCTGCTGCCGGCGCTGCGCGCGGGCGGCTGGGCTTTGGCGCCGCTGGTCGTGGCGCGTCAGGCGCGGGTGGCCCTGGGAGACGCAGTGGCGCGGACGCTTGGCGCCGCCGCAGCCTTGGTATTAATCGGCGAACGCCCGGGCTTGTCCGCGCCGGACAGCCTGGGCGCCTATCTGACCTGGGCGCCGGCCGCCGGCACGACGGATGCGGACCGCAACTGCGTGTCCAACATCCGCCCGGACGGGCTGGGGTATCAGGAGGCGGCTTGGAAGCTGGCGTTCCTGCTGGACCGGATGCGGGCGATGGGCGGGTCAGGGGTGCAGCTTAAGGATGAGTCTGACCGGGCGGCGGCACTGCCCGACTCCGTTCGCCAGCTCTGACTTCAACCGTTGACCTTGCCCAACGGCCGCTTGTGGTGGAAAGCCGCCGTTTGACCGGAGAGGTAGGGGCAGCTAGGAGAGCCGGGCCATGGGGTTTGCCATTTCACTTCGGAGTGACCATCCGAGCGCTAACAGCATTCGTGCGCTCTGGCGTGACGTTGAGCAGTTTGAGGAACGCTCCTCAATGGCTCTTCTTGGCTACCCACCTCACATCACTCTGGCCATCTACGATGGTGACGCTGTGCAAGAGGTCGAGGTTCGGAATGCACTCGATCAAGCCAGCCAAGATCTACAGGCGCTAACGCTGACTTTCGATGCCATTGGCACCTTCGATGGGCCACCAATGGTCCTTTGGGCATCGCCTCGTGCAAGCACGATCTTGCAAGATCTGCATGATGCAATCCACGCCGTCATCGATCCTGTTTGCTGTGGGTTCTACTACCGCCCTGGGGTATGGAAGCCCCACTGCACGTTGGGCACGGCGGTAAGAGGCGATCGACGCAATGCGGCACTCGCCTTCGCAAACGAAGTTCGCAACGCGTTCGATGTGACTTTCGACGCCCTTGATTGCATTCACTTCCCGCCCATTGCGTCGCTCGAATTGCGCAAGCTGCTCTGAAGGCGACGGTCGAACTTCTGTAAGTATGTCTGCAATGGGTCGAAGGCGGCCAACCAACAGAGCTGTTAGAGTCTGGCCGCCCCCTCACCCCACGCCCATCACCAATCCCTTGATGTCGAGCCTCCGCGTCACAGGCACGAGCGTATCCACCACCCGGCAAACAAGGTGCTCTTGGACAGAGGCCGGCAAAGCGTCGTAGTAGTCTTGCGTAACCATCATGTCGTGCAGCGCGGCGTCCTAGGCACCCGGCGCATCGACGCCCAGCACCAGCACCGGCCGGGACACCGGCGATGGGTGCCGCGTCGCGCATATGGCTTCTCTGATGCGGCCAACATCGTGGATTGCCCTGGCACAGGAGCCAGCGAAGGTTTATTTGGACTAAGCTTAGTCGAAGTGGGAGCGGTCATGCAGGCGATCAACATCCATGCCGCCAAGACCCACCTTTCCCGGTTGGTGGAC
>CALMAB010000398.1 GCA_937858325.1 uncultured Acetobacteraceae bacterium | reverse complement strand
GCGCAAGGCGCCCCCGCGGACCGACCCGCCGCCGACCGAGGGCTGGCAGTTTCCGCCGCTGTCCCTGCTCAGCCCGGCGCCGGTGCGCGCCGGGTCAGGCCCCAGCGAGGACGCGCTGCAGGCCAACGCCCGCCTGCTGGAAACCGTGCTGGGCGACTACGGCGTGCAGGGCGCGATCCGCGACATCCGGCCCGGCCCGGTGGTCACGTTGTACGAGCTGGAGCCGGCCCCCGGTATCCGCAGCGCGCGGGTGATCGGCCTGGCGGACGACGTGGCGCGCACCCTGTGCGTCACCGCCGTCCGCATCGCCACCGTGCCCGGCCGCAACGTCATCGGCATCGAGGTGCCGAACGAGAAGCGCGAAACCGTGTTCCTGTCGGAGCTGCTGGGCAGCGAGGATTGGCGCAGCCACCCTGGGCGCCTCGCCTTGGCGCTGGGCAAGGACATCGGCGGCGCTCCCATCGTGGCCGACCTGGCGCGCATGCCGCATCTGCTGATCGCGGGCACCACCGGCTCCGGCAAGTCGGTCGGCATCAACGCCATGATCCTGTCGATCCTGTTCCGCTTGTCGCCCGACCAGTGCCGGCTGATCATGATCGACCCGAAGATGCTGGAACTCTCGGTGTACGAGGGCATCCCGCATTTGCTGGCGCCCGTGGTGACGGAGCCGTCCAAGGCGGTCACGGCCCTGAAATGGACGACGCGGGAGATGGAGCGGCGCTACCGCGCGATGAGCCAGCTCGGCGTGCGCAACGTCGGCGGCTACAACGACCGCGTGGCCGAGGCGCTGGCCCGCAACGAGACCGTGACCCGGCGCGTGCAGACCGGCTTCGACAGCGAGACCGGGCGGCCCACCTATGAGGAGCAGCCGCTGACGCTGAAGCCCTTGCCCTACATCGTCGTGGTGATCGACGAGATGGCGGACCTGATGATGGTCGCCGGCAAGGAGGTGGAGGCGGCTGTGCAGCGCCTGGCGCAGATGGCGCGCGCCGCCGGCATCCACGTCATCATGGCGACGCAGCGCCCCTCCGTCGATGTGATCACCGGCACGATTAAGGCCAACTTTCCCACCCGCATCAGCTTCCAGGTGATCAGCAAGTTCGACAGCCGCACCATCCTGGGCGAGCAGGGCGCCGAGCAGCTGCTGGGCCAGGGCGACCTGCTGCACATGCAGGGCGGCGGGCGCATCGCCCGGGTACACGGCCCCTTCGTCGCCGACCGCGAGGTGGAGGACATCGTTTCCTTCCTGCGCGCCCAGGGCGAGCCGGCCTATGACGACGAGGTGACGGAGGGCGCGGACAGCGACGACGACGGCGCGAACGCTGCCCTGTCCGGCATCGCCGCCGGGGACGGCGAGAAAGGGTTGTTCGACCAGGCGGTCGCCCTGGTGTCCCGCGAGGGCAAGGCGAGCACCAGCTTCATCCAGCGGCACCTCGGCATCGGCTACAACCGCGCGGCCAAGCTGATCGAGCAAATGGAGAAGGAAGGCATCGTCAGCCCCGCCAACCACGTGGGCAAGCGCGACGTGCTGACCCGCTCCACCCGCGACGACGACGAGTAAGGAGGTCCGCCATCGAATTCCAGGTTGGCTGCACGCTGCAGTATGATGTCCAAGGCCCCACGGCCTTCGTGTTCAACTTCGAGGTCGCCCACTTCGACCGGCAGGTGGTGCGGAACGAGACGCTGCAATTCACCCCGGCGCTCGACGTCGAGCGGTTCACCCTGCCGGAAAGCGGCAACCGCACCCTGCGCGTCCTGGCGCAGCCCGGCCCGCTCCGGGTGGAGTATCGCGCCGAGGTGACGCTGGACCCCGTGCTGTGCGACCCGGCGCAGGTCGGCGAGGTTCCGGCCAGCCGCCTGCCCTTTCCCGTGCTCACGCACCTCAACCCCAGCCGCTACTGCCAATCGGACCGCCTGGCGCTGTTCGCGCAGCGCACCTTCGGCGGCATGGCGCCGGGGCACCAGCGGGTGGGCACCATCTGCAACTGGATCTGCGACCACGTCGATTACCGCAGCGGCACCACGGACGCGATGACCTCGGCGGCGGACACCCTGCTGGAGCGCCAGGGCGTGTGCCGGGACTTCGCCCACCTCGCCATCGCGTTGTGCCGGGCGCTGGGCATTCCGGCGCGCTATGTCAGCGCCTATGCCTGGCGCTTGGAGCCGCCCGATTTCCACGCGGTGTTCGAGGCCTGGCTGGAAGGGCCGGACGGCGGCGCCTGGTACCTGTTCGACGCCACCCGCAAGTCCGCCATCGACGGCCTGATCCGCATCGGCATCGGCCGGGACGCCGGCGAGGTCGCGTTCTCCTCCATCTTCGGCACGTCCGGGAGCAAGGCGCCGGTGGTTTCGGTCACAGGGCCGCCCTCCACGGGGCCGATCACGAGCCAGGCCGTGTCCACCTCATCGGTCTGAGCCGTGCTCAACCCGGCTTCCCCGCTCGCCCGGCTGATGGCCGCGCCGATGCGGCCCGGCGTGGTCGAGTGGCTCGGCGTGCGCCCGGCCCGCCTCGCGCCGGTGCGGGCAACCGAGGCCATCGCTTTGACGCCGGGCCAGGGCGTGGAGGGCGACCATTACCAAAGCGCCATGCAGGGCGCCCGCCAGGTCACGGTGATCGCGGCCGAGCACCTCCTGGCCATCGGCAGCTTTCTGGGCCGGGACGGTGCCCCGCCCGAGCTGCTGCGGCGGAACGTGGTGGTGCGCGGGATCAACCTCCTCGCCCTCAAGGCGCGGCGCTTCCGCTTGGGGAGCGCGCTGCTCGAGTGCAGCGGGGAGTGCCACCCCTGCTCCAAGATGGAGCGGCTGCTGGGCGCGGGCGGCTACAACGCGGTGCGCGGCCATGGCGGCATCACCGCACGGGTGCTGGAGGGCGGCGAGGTCCGCTTGGGCGATTTGCTCGTGCCTCTGGACTGACCGCGGCGGCGTTGGGCGGCCATGCGCCATCGGCGCTTCGCCGCAGCGCAGCAAACTGGCATGGTGGCGCAATGACATATCCGGCATGGCTGCCTGTGCTGCTCGGCTTCCTGACCGCGGTCGGGCCGCTGTCCACCGACATGTACCTGCCGGCGTTCCCGGCCATCGAGGCGTCGCTCGGCGGGCGGCCCGGCACGGCGCAGGTCACGCTCGCCACGTGGTTCGCCGGGCTGGCGGTCGGGCAGATCACCCAGGGGTCGCTGTCCGACCGCTACGGCCGGCGGGTGCCGCTGATGGCGGGCACGGCGGTTTACACGCTGGCCAACGCCGGCTGCGCCCTGGCGCCAGACCTGCTCACCTTGTCGGCGCTGCGCTTCGTCGCGGCGTTCGGCGGTTCGGCCAGCATGGTCATCCCCCGGGCCATCGTGCGCGACCTGGCGGACGGGCTGGCCGCGGCGCACCTGATGTCCCGGTTGATCCTGGTGATGGGCGTCGCCCCGATCCTGGCGCCGACGCTGGGCGGCCTCGTCCTCGGCTATGCGCCGTGGCACGCGATCTTCTGGCTCACCGCGATCTATGGCGGCGTTTGCTGCGTGCTGGTTTGGCGCTTGCTGCCGGACACGCTGCCGCGGCACCAGCGGGCTCAGCTCGGCGTCGGCAGTCTGGCGGCCCGCTACGCCGCGGTGCTGCGGGACCGGGTGTTCCTGTGCTTTGCCGCGACCAACGGCTGGGGGATGTTCGGCATGTTCGCCTACATCGGCGGTTCCCCGCCCGTCCTGATCCAGCGTTTCGCGTTCAGCCCGGCGCAGTATGGCATGTTGTTCGGCACCAGCGCCGGGGCGTTCATCCTGGCGTCGCAGCTCAACCCGCACGTCCTGCCCCGGGTCGGCGCTGCGCGCGTGCTGCGGATCGGCACCCTGACCTACCTGGCCGCCGCGGTTATCTTGCTGGCCTGCGCGACGCTGGACGTGGGCGGCGTTTTTGGCGTTGTGCTGCCCGTGGTGATGGCAATGGGCAGCATGGGGTTCGTGATGCCCAACTCGGCGGTCGGCGCGCTGTCCCGCCACGCGGCGCAGGCCGGCAGCGCGTCCGCGCTGCTGGGCACGGTCGGCTTCTGCCTTGCGGCGCTCAGCGGCGTGCTGGTCGGCGCCTTGAGCGATGGCACGGCGCGCCCCATGGCCATCTTGATGCTGACCGGCGCCGTGTGCGCCGTGCTCGCCGACCGCCTCCGACCCAAGCCTGTTCTCCCGCAAACCGTGGACATCGCGACATGACCCTCCTGCCCCGCACTCTCATGATCGGCATTCCCGCCTGCACGCGGGACATCAACGGCCACCCGCAGCACGCCACACCGGCCCGCTACGGCGCGGCGTTGATAGGCGGCGCCGATGCGGTGCCGGTGCTGATCCCGCCCGTGGGGGAGGTTGCCACCGCCATGCTCGACCGGCTGGACGGGCTGCTGCTGTCCGGCAGCCCCTCCAACGTGGAGCCGGCCCGCTACGGCGTGGAGGAGGACGAGACGCCCGACCTGCACGACCCCGCCCGCGACGCCACCACCCTGCCGCTGATCCGCGAGGCGCTGCGCCGAGATATGCCGCTGCTCGCGATCTGCCGCGGCATCCAGGAGCTGAACGTGGCGCTGGGCGGCAGCCTGCACCAGCGTGTTCACCTTCTGCCGGGCCGGCTGGACCACCGGGGCGGGCCGGGTCCGCACAGCCGGACCTACGCGCCGAAGCACGAGGTCGCGCTGTCGGGAGACCTCGCGCGGCTGCTGGGCCACGGGCGCATCCAAGTGAACTCGGTGCACGGCCAGGCGATCAACCGCCTGGCAGACGGGCTGGCGGTGGAGGCGGTGGCGCCCGACGGCACAATCGAGGCCGTGCGGGTGCAGGGCGCCGCGTTCGCATTCGGGGTGCAGTGGCATCCGGAGTGGGAGTATGCTTCGGACACCAACAGCGTCGCGCTGTTCCGCGCCTTTGGCGACGCCTGCCGCGCCTATGCCGGCGGGATCAGACAGGCGGCGTAAGCGTCGAAGGGAGCGTTCAGCCATGGATCTGCATTTGGCGGGCAAGCGTGCCTTGGTGACCGGCGGCTCGAAGGGCATCGGCCGGGCCAGCGCCGAGCTGCTGGCCGAGGAGGGCTGCGACGTCGTCCTGGTCGCCCGCGACCCGGCGGCGTTGGAGGAGGCCGCCGCTGCCGTGCGCAGCCGCCGCCAAGTCCACGTCGAAACCGTCGCCGCCGACCTGTCCCGCCAGGCGGAGGTGGAGCGGGTCGCCGCCGGCGCCGGGTCGGTCGATGTCCTGGTGAACAACGCGGGCGCCATCCCGCCCGGCGGACTGTTGGCGGTGTACGACGCGACGCTGCGCGCCGCCTGGGACCTCAAGGTATTCGGCTTCATCAGCCTGTGCCGCGCGCTGTATCCCATGCTGAAGGCTCGGCAAGGCGTCGTCGTGAACGTGATCGGCGCGGCCGGGGAAACCTTCGACCCCGGCTACATCGCGGGCGTTGCGGGCAACGCCGCCCTGATGGCGTTCACCCGCGCGCTGGGCCGCGGCGCCCGCGCGGACGGCGTGCGCGCGGTGGCGATCAACCCCGGCTCGGTCGCCACGGCGCGGCTGGAACGGCTGCTGCGCCACCGGGCCGCGGCCGAGTTGGGAGATGCGGAGCGGTGCCTGGAGCTGTGCAAGGGGATGCCGTATGGGCGGCCGGCGCAGCCGGAGGAGATCGCCGCCGCCGTGGCGTTCCTGGCCAGTCCGCGGTCGGCTTATACCAATGGGACCGTGCTGACCATTAACGGGGGGCCATAGGCGAAGTGGACGGAATAGCACGGTTGGTGGATTGCATCGTGAACGCGGCGGAGGTGAACCAACTGTGCCGCCTGCCGAGGTCGTGCGGTTGGCTGATGCGCGCGGGCCGGCCTGTCATGCTGGCCTCGGCAATATGGGGCAGGTTGTGACCACACTTTATGCGTCGCGTCTCCGGTTGCGGCCTTTTGCGGCCGGGGACTGGCCGGACGTGGCAGCATACTCGATACGGCCCGAGTTCAGGCTATACCTGCCTTTGCCTCCGCAAACCGAGGAAAGCGCCCGGGCTTTTGTCGAGGATCGCGTGCGGGGCGGGCAGCCCAACGATGCCGGCGATTGGCACTTCGGCTTGCAGCTCGTGGAGGCATCTCGCCTGATCGGTTCCATCCGGATCGGCGTCAGGGAGCAAGCGCACAGACAGGGGGACGTAGGTTACGCCTTGCATCCTGACTTGTGGGGACATGGGTACGCCACCGAAGCGCTGCGGCGGGTCTTGGCGTTCGGGTTCAAGAACCTCGGCCTTGAGCGCATATGGGCGATTGCGGACAGCCGGAACGAGGCGTCGTGGCGCGTCATGGAGCGGGCCGGCATGGAACGCGAAGGCGTCATGCGGCACCATCGCCTGCACCGAGAAGAGTGGCGGGACTCCGTCCTTTACGCTGCCATTCGGGACCAAGCCGCGGAGCGGGCCGGCTGATGCCGATCTCGCCATACTACGCGGCCCTTCGCCAAAAGCTCGGGACCATTCTGCTCTTGATCCCGGCGGTTGCGGCCGTTGTGCATGACGAGACTGGTCACGTACTGATTCAGGAAAGCAAGCATGGCGGATACAGCTTGCCAGCAGGCGCCATCGAGCCGGGGGAGCAGCCCGCGCAAGCCGTCGCGCGTGAGGTGTTTGAGGAAACAGGCCTCGTGGTCCGGCCGAGCCGGCTGCTGGGCGTGTTCGGTGGCAGCGAAAATTGCAGGGTCCATTGCCCCAATGGAGATTGCGTCGAGTACACGGTTTGTTTGTTCCAGTGTGCAATCGTGTCAGGCCATCCGACATGCCGAGACGGTGAAAGCGCGTCGGTGCAGTTCTATCGTCCTAATGACGTGCCCAGGCTGGCAATGGAGTATCCCAGGCAGCTCCTTGGGCAGGACGCAACAGGACCATCCTTCCCGTGGACGGACGACTGGTTATGCGGCTAGCTCAAGCAGCCGACACCCGCCAGCAGGAAAGGCTTACGCCGCCGTGAGTGGGTCTTCAGACAGGCCGCGTGCAAACGTAGGACGGCACAGGACGTTCATCGGCCGCATGGGTGGGGGGGACTGCTGATGTTTTGGAGGCGATGCGATGATTTCATCGATCCTACGTCGTGCCGTCCGCCAAGGCGCTGCTTAACGGGTATTCCCGCTCTGTCTGGGACTCCGAGGCCAGGCAGTACAAAGCGGACATATTGATCATCGGACGGGAACAGACATTTCCAATACCCGGCTAGACAGGTCTGCGGCACCGAAGGGCGGCTCGAAGCTTAATAACCCCGCACAATGTCAAACCAGTTTGGGAGCGGCGTGCCGTCGCGAAACGCCCGCAAATTCAGAAAGAAAATATCCAAACTCAGTGGAATATACGTCTCCGGATCATCAGCCGAAACATGCGGCGTCATCACCAGGTTCGGCGTCGTCCACAGGCGGTGGCTCGGCGGCACCGGCTCCGGCACGAACACGTCCAGGACCGCGCCGGACAGGTGGCCGCCTTCCAGCGCGTCGCACAGCGCGTCCTGGTCGAGCAGCGCGCCGCGGCCGATGTTCACCACCCCGGCGCCGGGCGGCAGCAGGGCGATGCGGCGGCGGTCCAGCACGCCCCGCGTCACGTCCGTAAGCGGGAGCGCCAGCACCAGGAAGCGCTCCACAGAGATACCGGTGCCAGCGACT
>CALMAB010000397.1 GCA_937858325.1 uncultured Acetobacteraceae bacterium | reverse complement strand
GTGCGGCCGGCCTGGTCGGACGAGAACCTGCTCAGCATCGCGGGCCAGGTGCGCAGCCACCTGTTCTTCGCCCATGTCCGAGCCGCGACGGGCACGGCGACCAGCCGGGCCAACTGCCACCCGTTCGCCCAGGGGCGGCACTTGTTCATGCACAATGGCCAGATCGGCGGCTGGGCCAAGGTGCGCCGCCGGGTGGAGGCGATGATCCCGGACGCGCTCTACCCTTCGCGGGGCGGCACCACGGACAGCGAGGCGATCTTCCTCGCGGCGTTCGCCCGCGGGCTGGAGCGTGACCCCATCGGCGCCATGGCCGCGACGCTGCGGGACGTGAAGGCGCACATGCGGGACGCGGGCATCGGGGAGCCGCTGCGCTTCACCGCGACGCTCACGGACGGGCACACGCTGTGGGCGTTCCGCTGGGCCTGCGACGCGCAGCCGCCGACGCTGTATTACAAGGACGGCCCGGCCGGGCTGCTGCTGGTGTCGGAGCCGATCGACGAGGACCGCAGCCGCTGGCGCGAGGTGCCGCGCGGCTGCACCCTGATCGCCGTGCCGGGCCAGGCGCTGCGCCTCCAGTGCATGGACACGGAGGTGGCGCTGGCCGCCTGATCCCACCCGGCCCGGTCCAGCCAGGCGATGCCGACCAACGCCACGAGGCTGCCGTGCACCAGCAGGGCGCCGGTTCCGATGTGACCGAGTTGCCAGATCAGCCCAGCGCCCGCAGCCATGCTGGACACGCCGACGATGTAGGCCAAGCCCGCCGCGGGGCGCACTGGCCAGCCCAGCCGCCACGCCACCAGGGCCGCGGCGCCCAGCGCCATCGCGCCCTTCACGACGGCCATGAAGCGCAGCAGGGTCGCAAGCTCCGGGTCGTGCGGGCCGGCTTGGGTTGTCAGGGCCAGCGTTGCGGAGCCGAGCACGGCAACGGCGAGGAACGGTCGCCAGTAGGACCGGGCGGCCGAGAGCGCAGTCGGGAGCGAACGGTTGGACATCCCGTTATTGAACGCTTTTGCGTCGCCGTGCGCAATCGGCACGAGTGGCGTCTCCAGTTTGGATTTTCATGGATGGGGGGAGAGCAAACCGAACTGGGTTGGTTCACCGGCAGCGCCGGCAGGTCGCGTGCAGCGGTTATTCGGCCAGGCGGTAGCTGGTGCTTCGCCCGCCCGCCGCGTCTTGCACCAACACGCCGCGCCTTATCAGGTCAGCGATGTCACGCAGGGCGGTGTCCTGTGAGCACTTGGTGATCTGTGCCCATTTTGACGTGGTCAGCTTGCCCTCAAACCCTTCCAGGAGACGGCTGAGCATGGCGTGCTGACGACCGTTGATAGGCAGGCCGGACAGGCGCTCCCAGAAGCGGCTTTTGCGTATCGTTGCGTCCAAGGTGGTCTCAGCATCCGACAAGGTCCGATCAAGCACCGTGAGAAACCAACTCAGCCGCGGCGTGATGTTCAGGCCACCCTTTTGCGTGGCTTCCAAAGTTTCGTAGTAGGCCGACCTCTCGACCCGCAGCCGCGCAGACATGCTGTAAAACCGCTGGCCGGTTCCTTCCGAGCGGGCAAGGGCTAAATCGGCAATCGCCCGGCCGATCCGCCCGTTTCCGTCGTCGAAGGGGTGGATCGTGACAAACCAGATATGCGCGATTGCAGCCTTCAGGACTGGATCAGTCGCGTCGGCCCTATCTTCAAACCAGGCCAGGAACCGGGCCATCTCGGCAGGTACACGCCCTGCTGCGGGCGCCTCGAAATGGACTACCTCACGGTCCGGTGGCCCCGAGGCGACGATCATATGCCCCTCAGTCCGCCAAGCTCCAACCGTGATCGGGTTCCAGCGTCCGCCACCGTCCGGAAAGAGCGATCGATGCCAAAAGAACAGCCTGTCCGCCGTCAGCGGCTGTGCAAAATTCTGCGTCGCATCGAGCACAACTGCGGCGATCGCTTCGGCCCTCCGGTCGGTTCGCCTGATGCCGGCTGTTTCCAAGCCCAGGCGCCTCGCCAGTGAGGAGCGGACCTGCTCGCGGTCGAGCACGTCCCCCTCAATCTCGCTCGTCTTGAGGGCATCCTGCGTCAAGGTCTGAAGCGTGGCTTCGGCGCGCAAGTCAAACCCGAGCGCCTCCATACGGCCCAGCAGGCGGCCTTGCCGGTGCCGGACCGCAGCGAGTTGGCTTGCGATGACGTCGCTGTCCCAGCGGAAAGCCGGCCAGTCCGCTCGCTGATGGATATACACTATTCTCCGCATCGCGCGCGGAGATTATCTCCAGTATTCTCCGCATACAACCAGGCGATCCACGCGGCCCTCACGGCGCCACCGGCCAGAAAACCCGCAGCCTGTGCCCGTCCGGATCAAGGGCGACGAAGGTGCGGCCGAAATCCAGTTCGGTCGGCGGCTGCGCGACCGGAACGCCCTTTGCCGACCATTCCGCATGGACCGCATCCACGTCTGCGGCCATGAACGCGATCTCGGTGCCGCCGCCGGCTGCGGCTGCGGCCGGTTCGACGGTGTGCCGGGACCACAATCCCAGGCCGATGCCGGATGGCAAGGGGAACGTGGCAAAAGTGGGCGACTGCTCCGCCGGCGCCTGGCCGAGCAGGTCGGCGTAGAAAGCGGCGCTGGCGGCGGGGTTGTCCACGTAAAGGATAACGAGGCTGAGGTCGGGCATGACGCAGGCTCCAGGGTTGCTGTTCCCCCGGCATAAGCCCGGCCCGCGTCAGTTTCTGTCAGCAGCAATCAGCCCGGCCCGTCGATGCCCTGCAGCAGCCGCCATTCGGCGAGCAGGACGCGGCGGCGCTTGGGGTAGCGCTGGCCTGACGGCTCGGCCGCCGCGATGCGGTCCAGGCGGAAATGCCGGAAATCCCGCCGCGTTTCGCACCAAGCGGCCAGCACCTCGGCGGCCTCGAAGAACCCCAAGGCGATTGGCCACACCACGCGGTTGGTCGCGGCGCCCTTCTTGTCGGTGTAGCGCAGCCGCATTTTGTGCTCCGCCCGGATCGCCTGCCGGATGCCGGCCAGGGTCGGCGCGCCGGACCCGCCCGGCCCGGCAAGCAGCCCGCTCGTCGCGGCTGCGTCCTCCATATCCTCCGGCAGCACGGCGACGATCTTGGCCAGGGCATCGGCCGCCGCGCGCTCCAGGTCGGGATCGCCGCGGCCAGCCACCCAGCGAAGGCCGAGGATAAGGGCGTCCACCTCGTCCTCGCTGAACATCAGGGGCGGCAGCACGAAGCCGCGCTTCAATACGTAGCCCAGCCCGGCCTCGCCCTCGATCGGCGCGCCCCCGGCGGTCAGCGTTTCGATGTCCCGGTAAACCGTGCGAAGCGACACGCCGAGTTCGTCGGCCAAGCGGGCCGCCGTCACCGGGCGTCGGAAGCGGCGGAGCATCTGGATCAGGTCAAGCAAGCGGGCTGAGCGGGACACCGGGGCTTTCCCAAATCGGGTTTGCGCGACGATGCCGCGCCGACGGATAGCCTGGCATTTGGCATAGAAGTGCTGAGGGTTGAAGTCCGGTTTCAACCCGCTTTGGGTGGCGTCTCAACTTGAACGCAGTTTCTGTGTGCAGGCTGATGCTGACAAGAATGGAGGAACTCCATGAGCCAGGCTTCCGAACTCAAGACGCTCGCGGTCGCCCGCATCTGGCGCGGACGCACGCGCCTCGACCTCGCGGACGAGTACGAGGCTTATAACTACGAGGCCGGCATCAAGCCCTTGATCGAAAAAGCGCAGGCCGTTCAAACCTTCCGCAAGGACGGCGAGAAGGAAGCCGAGTTCATGACGATCTCCTATTGGGAAAGCATCGACGCGATGACGGCCTTCACGAGCGGCAATCCGACGAAAATTCATTATTTGCCACGCGATGCAGAGTATCTTCTCGAACTGCCGAAATCGGTCGAAATCCTGCACCTGCGCGTTGATCGGGGACGGAAAGGTTAAGCGCACTCTCGAAGCAGCGTCCGCCCCAGAGGCTCGGCCACCACCCCGTCCCGCTCCTGCTTGCAATCCCTGCCCATCGGCGTATATCCCGCCACTTCCCTGCCGGGGCGGCGGCATCCGCCTCGGCTATGCCCATTTCGGGCCGACAACAGCCATAGGGGTGCTCATGCCGTTATACGAATGCGTGCTGATTGCGCGCAACGATGTCACGCAGCAACAGGTCGAGACCGTTGCGGACACCATCGCCTCGGATCTCGAAACCGACGGCGGCGCGGTCAAGAAGCGCGAGTACTGGGGCCTGCGCAGCCTGGCCTACCGGGTCAAGAAGAACCGGAAGGGCCATTACATGCTGCTCGGCCTGGAAGCGAAGCCCACCTTTGTCACCGAGATGGAGCGCCTGCTGCGCTTGAACGAGGACGTGCTGCGCTTCATGACCATCCGCGTCGATGAGATCAACGAGGAGCCGAGCGCCATCCTGTCGCGCAAGTCGGACGACCGGGAGCGCGGCTTTCGCGGGCCGAAGCCGGCCGGACGATTCGAAAGCGGCCGCAAGCGCGGCTTCGACGACCGCGAGGAGTACCGCGCCCGGTCCGAAACCGATGGATTCCGCCCCCCTGAAGCGGGCGAGGAGTAAAGCAAGATGTCTGACCGTTCAGACCGTCCCGACCGCGCAGCCGAGGGCGATGACCGCCGGGGTGGCGGCGGCGGAGCCGCCGCCGGGGCGCGCCGCCCGTTCTACCGCCGCCGCAAGAGCTGCCCGTTCAGCGGCCCGAACGCGCCGAAGATCGACTACAAGGACGTGCGCCTCCTGTCCCGCTTCCTGAGCGAGCGCGGCAAGATCGTGCCGAGCCGCATCACCGCGGTGTCCGGCAAGAAGCAGCGCGAGCTGGCCAACGCCATCAAGCGCGCCCGCTTCCTGGCGCTCCTGCCCTACGTCGTGGCCTGAGGGGCGGGGATCATGGCAGCCGTTGAATTGATCCTGCTGCAGCGCATCGAGAAGCTGGGGCAGATGGGCGAGGTGGTGAAGGTGAAGCCGGGCTATGCCCGCAACTTCCTTTTGCCGCAGAAAAAGGCGCTGCGGGCCAACAAGGCGAACCTCGCGATCTTCGAGGGGCAGCGTGCCCAGCTCGAAGCGCAGAACCTGAAGCGCCGGGAGGAGGCCGAGCGGCTGTCGGAGCGGATGGCCGGGCTGTCGGTGGTCATCATTCGGCAGGCGGGGGAAAGCGGCTCGCTGTACGGGTCGGTGTCGGCGCGCGACATCTCGGACGCTTGCACGGCGGCGGGGCTGACCACCAACCGGAACCAGGTCGTGCTCGAACAGCCGATCAAGACGCTGGGCCTGACGGCCGTGAAGCTGGTGCTGCACCCCGAGGTCAGCCTGCCGATCACGGTCAACGTCGCCCGCAGCACCGAGGAAGCCGAGAAGCAGGCCCGCGGCGAGCAGGTCGGCCTGGCCGGCGAGGAAGACGTGGAGCCGGACGAGCTGCTGGAATACGGCGCCGCCCTGGCGGAGGCCGGCGGCGACCGCGACCGCGACCGCCAGTGATCTTCCGTCTTTAAAAGCTCTCTCACTCCATAGCGCCGGCCCTTCCCCATCGGGAAGCGGCCGGCGTCGTCGTTTGCGACCCGGGCCGTTTCGGGGCAGGCTGCAGCGGATGATCCTGCGCTCGATTCTGGACGGCCTCATCCGGCGTTTCCTGGTCATCGGCAGCCTTTCGGTCCGCTACCCCGACGGGCACACCTCCTTTCACCAGGGGCCGCAGCCCGGCCCCGGCATCGCCTTCCACGTGTCCGACTGGCGGGCGGTCCGACGCATGGCGGTGGACCCGGCCCTGGCCTTCGGCGAGGGCTACATGGACGGCGCGATCACCCCGGTGGGCTGCGGCATCTACGACGCGCTCGACCTGCTGCTGGCCAACGTCGCGGCGGGCGGGCGGCAGCCGGTGATGGCGGCGCACGCGCTGCTGGGGGCCGCCTTGAAACGGTGGGCGCAGTTCAACCCGGTGCGCCGGGCCGCGCGCAACGCGGCGCACCATTACGACCTGAACGGCCGGCTCTATGACCTGCTGCTGGACGACGACCGCCAGTACTCCTGCGCCTACTTCCGCACCGGCCGGGAAACGCTGGAGGAGGCGCAGGCGGCGAAGAAGCGGCACATCGCCGCGAAGCTCTGCCTGCAACCGGGCCTGCACGTCCTGGACATCGGCTGCGGCTGGGGCGGCCTGGCGTTGACGCTCGCGCGGGAGCACGGGGTCCGCGTCACCGGCATCACCCTGTCCCAGGAACAGCTTGCTGCGGCCCGCGCCCGGGCACAGGAGGCGGGCCTCGCCGACCGGGTGCGGTTCGAGTTGCTGGACTACCGCGCGCTGCGCGGTCCCTATGACCGCATCGTCTCCGTCGGCATGTTCGAGCACGTGGGCATCAGCCATTACCGCCATTTCTTCCAGGCCCTGTGCCGCAGCCTGGCGCCGGGCGGGGTGGCGCTGGTCCACGCCATCGGCCGCAGCCACGGCCCGGCCGTCACCAACCCTTGGCTGGCCAAGTACATCTTCCCCGGTGGCTACGCCCCGGCGCTCAGCGAGGTGGTGCCCGCCGTGGAGAAGTCCGGCCTCATCGCCACCGACATCGAGGTGCTGCGCCTCCATTACGCGGAAACGCTGCGCCACTGGCGGCGGCGGCTGTCGGCCCGGCACCATGCCATTGCCGCCCTGTATGACGAGCGGTTCTGCCGCATGTTCGAGTTCTACCTGTCCGGCGCGGAACTCGCCTTCCGGCACAAGGGGCACATGGTCTGGCAGATGCAGTTGGCCCGGCGGGCGGACGCCGTGCCGCTCACCCGGGACTACGTCACGGAGGCCGAGCGCCCGGTGGCGCGCGTACCACAACCGGTATGATCTCGGACGCGGCGCCAGAGTTGTCCCCCTGATCCACAGATATCCACAGGGTCAGCACCCTGCCCGGCGGCCTCGGCTTGGGCTAGGATGCAAGCCAGATGAACAGCATCGATCCGCCGCTGCTCGGCCTGTCGCAACGCCATCCCCCGTCCAACGACCGGGCGGAAATGGCGCTGCTCGGCGCGTTGCTGGCCAACAACAAGGCCTATGAGCGGGTCAGCGAGTTCCTGTCGCCGGAGCACTTCTCCGACCCCGTGCACGGCCGGATCTACCAGGCCATCGTGCGGCGGGTGGAGGCCGGGCAGCTCGCCGACGCGGTGACGCTGAAGGCGGAGTTCGAGCATTCGGGCCTGCTGGACGAGGTGGGCG
>CALMAB010000396.1 GCA_937858325.1 uncultured Acetobacteraceae bacterium | reverse complement strand
TGGCACATCGGCGAAACCGCGATGCGGTTGCGCGCCGTCACCGACCGGAAGGTGATCGGCTGGAACAGCAGCGGGTCGGGCATGGGCAGGCTCCTGCTCGGTTGTCCAGGATGCCGGATAAGCGGGAGCAAGCGGGGCCGCAACCCCGTTGCCCCCACCGTGCCCGGCGACTAGCGTGTCCGCCGCAAAGGAAGGAGCGGCGATGCGGCTGGACCACACACTGAGGATAGCAACATCGGTTCCATCACCGGCGTCCCGCTCCCGGTGGTAGGGGGCCGCTGTGCGCAGCGTCGCGGGCTGAATGGCGGCAGATAGTCCGGTGTTGCAGGGGCCGGCGGTCACGCTGCGGCCGCCCCGTCCGAAGGACGTAGCGGAACGGCTCGCCTTGGGAAGGGACCCGGGCATCATGCGGATGTTCGGAGCCGACGCGACCGGCTGGCCACCACTGACCGAGGCCGGGGCCGGGCGCTGGGTTGAGGACATCGCGGCGCACCCCCACGCTTGGGTGGTGGAGCACGAAGAACGGCTCCTCGGCGCGGTTCGCCTGGATGCGCTGGATCAGCAAGACGCCCGCGCCCGGCTCGCAATCGGCCTCTACGACCCCGGCAAGCTCGGGAAAGGACTGGGCCGCGCGGCCGTCCGCCTCGCGCTGGCGCACGCCTTCGGCACGCTCGGCCTGCACCGCGTCAGCCTGCGCGTGGTCGCCTACAACGCGCGGGCGATCCGCTGCTACGCGGCCTGCGGCTTCGTCGTGGAGGGACGCGAGCGCGAGGCCGCCCTCGTCGGCGGCGAGCGGCACGACGACATCATGATGGGTGTCCTCGCCCGCGAGTTCCGGACCAACGACGAACAGCCGGAGGCTGCACCGTGAACATCCTTTCCATCCAGTCCTGGGTTGCCTACGGCCACGTCGGCAATGCCTCGGCCGTGTTCCCGCTGCAGCGGTTGGGCGCCGAGGTTTGGGCGGTGAACACCGTGCAGTTCAGCAACCACACGGGCTACGGCGCCTGGACCGGGCAGGTGTTCACCGGGGATGTGGTGCGGGACCTGGTGGACGGCATCGCCGCCCGCGGCGTGCTGCCGTCCTGCGACGCGGTGCTGTCCGGCTACATGGGCGACCCGGGGATCGGCGAGGCCATCCTGGACGCTGTGGCCCGGGTCCGCGCCGCCAACCCGGCCGCGCTGTACTGCTGCGATCCCGTGATCGGCGACCATGGCCGCGGCGTCTTCGTGCGTCCGGGCATTGCCGAGCTGCTGCGCGACCGCGCCGTGCCCGCCGCCGACATCCTGACCCCCAACCAGTTCGAGCTGGAGCACCTGACCGGCGCGTCCTGCGCCACGCTCGGCGACGCGCTGGCCGCGGTGGCGCGGCTACGGGCGATGATGGCGCCGGGCGGCCCGCGGACCGTGCTGGTCACCAGCCTGCAAACCGGCGACACGCCGTCCGACGTGGTGGACATGCTGGCCGTCGATGCGGAGGGCGCCCACCTGTTGCGCACGCCGCTGCTGCCGTTGTCGGTGAACGGCGCCGGGGACGCGGTGGCGGCCTTGTTCCTGTTCCACCACCTGCGGACCGGCCAGGCGCAGGCGGCGCTCGAAGCGGCCGGCAGCGCCATCCACGGCCTGCTGCGCCGCACCGCCGAGGCGGGATCCCGCGAAATCCTGACGGTCGCGGCGCAGGACGAGTTCGTCAGCCCCTTTGTATGGTTTCGGGCGCAGCGGGCCTGACTCGGCTGATTTCAAAAATCTTTTGTGTCTGCCCTCTTATTGCCGTGATCTGCGCGTAGATGCCGGTGCGCGTCGCTGAAAAGCGCGCTTGCCCGGTCACCTTTGTTCGCAGCGGATGGCGTCATGCGTTTCATCAAAATCTATCGGCAGGCTCTTGCCGTTTTGCGATCCGACAAGCGCCTGGCCATCATGCTGGGCGCCGCAAACATCATCGTGGCCGGGCTGCAGTTCCTGGACCCCGTGCTGTTCGGCCGGGTGATCGGCCTGCTGACGCGGTCCGACCAGCTTCCGTCAAACGAGCTTTGGTCGCAGTCCGCCACCTTGCTGGGCATCTGGTTCGCGGTCGGCGCGTCGGCCATCGCCGCCAACATCGCGACCTCCTTGCATTCCGAGCGCATGGCGCACCACAACCGCCTGCAGGTCATGAACCGCTACTTCAGCCACGTCCTGTCGCTGCCGCTGTCCTTTCACGGCGACATCCACTCCGGGCGCTTGATGAAGGTCATGCTGGGCGGGTCGGATGCGCTGTTCGGGCTTTGGCTCACCTTCTTCAAGGACCAGCTTTCCACCTACGTCGCGGTGATCGCCCTGCTGCCGTTCACCTTCCTGTTGAACTGGCGCCTTGCCCTGACCCTGGTGGTCCTGGTGGTGGTGTTCGTCGTGCTGACGGTCGCGGTGGTGCGCAAGACGGAGGCTGGGCAGCGCCGGGTCGAGTACTACCATTCGCACCTGGCCGGCACGGCGCAGGACGCCCTGGCCAACGTCATGGTCGTGCAGTCCTTCACGCGGCTCGCCGCCGAAAGCCGCATCTTCGGCCAGATCATCGACGACGTGATCCGCTACCAGTTCCCGGTGCTGAACTGGTGGGCCGTGGTCAACGTCTTGACCCGCGCCGCCAGCACGCTTGCGGTGATCGCCATCGTGCTGATCGGCACCGTGCTGCACATTCAGGGCAAGGCGACGGTGGGCGAGATCGTGTCCTTCATGGGCTTCGCCACGCTGCTGATCGGCCGCCTGGAATCGGCGGTGCAGTTCGCGTCCCGCTTGTTCCTCCAGGTGCCGATCTTGGAAGACTTCTTCGGCGTGCTGGATGCGAAGTCCTCCGTTCCGGAGAACCCGAACGCGGTGGAACTTCGGGCGCCGCGCGGCGAGGTCCGCTTTGACAAGGTGGGCTTTGCCTACCCGGGCGGTCCCAGCATCCTGACCGACGTGTCGTTCACCGCGCGGCCCGGCACCTCCGTGGCCCTCGTCGGCCAGACCGGCGCCGGCAAGTCCACCGTGATGAACCTGCTGCAGCGCCTATGGGACCCCGTGCACGGCACCATCAAGATCGACGGCCAGGACCTGCGCGACGTGTCGCTTGAAAGCCTGCGAAGCGCCATCGGCGTCGTGTTCCAGGAAAGCATGTTGTTCAACCGCTCGATCCGGGAAAACCTGCGCATCGGCCGGTTCGAGGCGACCGACGAGGACATCGAACGCGCTTGCCGCCAGGCCGACGCGCACGAGTTCATCATCCGCCAGCCCCAAGGCTACGACACGGTGGTTGGCGAGCGGGGCGCCACCCTGTCCGGCGGTCAGCGCCAGCGCCTGGCCATTGCCCGCGCGCTGCTGAAGGACCCGCCGATCCTGATCCTGGACGAGGCGACCAGCGCGCTCGACGCGGCGACGGAAGCCCGGGTGTCCCGCGCCATGGCCACGTTGATGAAGGGCCGCACCACCTTCATCATCGCCCACCGGCTCAGCACCGTGCGCGACGCCGATGAAATCCTTGTGTTCGATCAAGGGCGCGTCGTGGAGCGCGGCAGCTTCGACCAGCTCCTGGCGCGGCAGGGCCGCTTCGCCGAACTGGTCGCCACCCAGCTCAGCCCGGCCGTGGCGCACGCTGCGGAGTAGCTTGATTTTGCTTCGGGAATGGATTGCTGCGGCTGCTCACTCACCGTTTGCAATCCAGCCCGGCAGGCGTGCAGCATCCCGACTTCGATAAGGGAGGCTCACCATGACGATCGCTGCAATCCTGAAGCACAAAGGCCACGATATCGCCCATATCGCGCCGACCGCGACGATCGCCGAGGTGGCGGAACAGCTTGCCGCCCGGCGCATCGGCGCGCTGGTCGTGATGGACGCCGCGCATCAGCTCCTCGGCATCGTCAGCGAGCGCGACATCGTGGGCAGCTTGGCCGAGCACGGCAGCCGAACCCTGTCGATGACCGCGGCGCAGCTGATGACGCGAAACCTGAAGACTGTCACGCACGCCACGACCTTGGCCCAGGCGACGGAGATGATGACCCATGGGCGGTTCCGCCACTTGCCGGTCATGGACGGCGACCGGATGGTCGGCCTCGTCAGCATCGGCGACATCGTGAAGGCCCGGCTCAGCCAGCAGGAGCAGGAGGTGGACAGCCTGAAGGCCTACGTCGCCGGGGCGGCCTGAGCCTACCGGTTCGCGCCGGGCACCCACTGCACGTCGCCGCCGGCGTTGAGCCGGCGGCCGAGCACGAACAGATGATCCGATAGCCGGTTCAGCAACCGGATCACCGCCGCGTTCACCTCCTCCTCGCGAGACAGCCGCACTACGAGGCGCTCGGCCCGGCGCACGACGGTTCGTGCCAGGTGGGCGTGGGCGGCCGCCGGGGTGCCGCCCGGCAGGATGAAGCTGGTGAGCGCGGGCAGGGCCGCGTTCATCGCCGTGACCTCGGCTTCCAGCCGCAGGTTCGGCGCATCCGTCACCCGCAGGCGCTCGCCCGCGGCGCCCGGCACGCAAAGGTCGGCGCCCACATCGAACAGGTCGTTCTGGATGCGGGCCAGCATGGCGTCAGCCTCCGCATCGTCTGCGGTGTGCAGGCGCAGCAGGCCGATCACCGCATTTGCTTCGTCAACGGTGCCGTAGGCCTCGACGCGCAAGGCATCCTTCGGCACGCGGGCGCCGTCGCCCAGCGAAGTCTCTCCGCCGTCGCCGCCGCGGGTCACGACCCGGTCGATTCTGATCATGGCTTGTCCCCAAGGATGAAACGGATGTCGAGCGAGTAGTCGAACGGCACCGGCGTGCCCCGGAGCTGTGCCGGGGTGAAGCGCCAGCGCCGCACGGCGTTGCGCGCCGCGCGGTCCAGGCTTTCGGCGCCGCTGCTGTTGGCGATCACCACGTCCTGCGGCCGGCCCTGCGCCGAAACATGGATCAGCAGCGTCACGGTTCCCTGCGCGCGTTGCCGCGCCGCTTCAAGCGGATAGGACGGAGGCTGGTTGCGGAACGCGCTGTCCGGGCGGGGCGGCAC
>CALMAB010000395.1 GCA_937858325.1 uncultured Acetobacteraceae bacterium | reverse complement strand
GCCGCCGATCGCCTGGGGGTCACGCGGTCCGCTGTCAGTCAGTCCATCCAGCGGCTGGAAGAGGCGCTTGGCACGGCCCTCCTGCGCCGCACGACGCGAAGCGTCGGGCTGACCGAAGCGGGCGAAAAGCTGCGCCTCGGCATCGTGCCCGCGATCGCCGAGATGCGGTCGGCCATGGACACGGTGCGGAGCCTCGGCGAAGCCCCGCGGGGACAGTTGCGCCTCGCCGTGTCCTCGATCGCTGAAAGCTTCCTCTCCGGTTCGCTCCTCGCCGGCTTCGGGCAAGCCTTCCCAAACGTGCAGCTCGACGTCCTCGTGACCGACGAGGAGGTCGACATCGTCGCGATGGACTTCGACGCGGGCGTGCGGCTGGGGGAGGTGATCGAGCAGGACATGATCGCCGTCCCCGCCTCGGACGACCAGCGCCAGTTCGCCGTCTGCTCACCGGCCTACCTGGCAGAGCGCGGAGAGCCCGCGCACCCGCGTGAGCTGGCGAAGCATCGCTGCATCGGTTGGCGTCCGGCGCCTCACCATCCACCCTACCGCTGGGAGTTCCGGGAAGGCAGCCGCGACTTCGCCGTCGATGTGGCGCCTGAGTTCACCACCAACGACATGGGCCTGATGATCCGTATGGCGCTCAGCGGCGCCGGGATCACCTTCGGCATGGCGGAAACCTTCCGGACCTTTCTGGAGCGTGGCGAACTCGTGCCCTTGCTCGGGGCGTTCAGCCCATCCTTTCCCGGTTTCTTCCTCTACCACCCAAGCCGCCGGAGCGTAGAGCCCAAGCTGCGGGCGCTGATTGACCACGTTCAGAACCATCGTCCCCGAAACCGACGGGATCAGGACTTTCTGAAAGGTTCTGTTGCAGCTTCACACAGACCGTGTGAGGACTCAGCTGGATGGGTAGCACGATGACGAACTGCTCGTGACCGTGGCTGTGGCGGTCGGCGGAGGAGCCGGCGGGGACCTGCACCTGCTTCACGGAGGCGCCGCTGCCCTGGATGCCGCGCTTGGTGACGCCGGAGGCGGCTTCGGTTGGCGTGTCGTTCCAGGTGTAGATCCTGGTTCCGGGCATCGTTCTTCCTCCTTCGTTGGGGTTGGGGGTCAGCCGCGGGTCGTGTCGATCCCGCCCTGGTACTTCTCGATGGTCGGGTTGTCGGTCGCCTTGCCGAGGAGCCGCGCCTCGTGGTCGTCGGCGCTGTCCTTCGGCCGCCAGCCGATCTTGGCCCGGGCGTCGCGGCCCCAGAAGCTGCGGCTGTTGTTTGAAGCGCCCCAGACCACGTCGCAGCCGACTTCCGGCGCCTTGCCGGCGGCGACGACCAGGGAGCACACGTCCGGGTAGGACAGCCAGGTGGACAGCATCCGCTCCGTGGAGGGTTCCGGGAAGCAGGAGCCGATGCGCAGCAGCACGCTCTCCACCCCGTGCTTCATCCAGTAGAGCTTGGCCATGTTCTCGCCGTACACCTTGGACAAGCCATACAGGCTGTCGGGCCGCAGCTCGCAACCGTTGTCGAGCTTGGTGGTGCGCCCGTGAAAGCCGACCGCGTGGTTGGAGGAGGCGAAGACCACCCGCGCTCTCCCGCCGCGCCGCCTCGTAGATGAAATGGAGGCCGCGCAGGTTGGCGTTGAGGGTGTCCTCGGCCGGCCACAGGTCGTGCGAGGCGCCGCCGAAATGGACGATCAAGCCGCACCCCTCGGCCAGGCGCAGCAGGCCCACGCCGTCGCCCAGGTCGCATTTGGCGAACGTGGCGCGGGGCGGCAGCTCCTCCGGGAAGGGGGCCAGGTCCGTCAGGCGCAGGGTCCAGCCCTCGTCTGCCATGGCGCGGGCAAGCTGACGGCCGATGTTGCCGGAAGCGCTGGTGAGCAGGACAGGCTTGGCCAGGTCGGGGGTCAATTCGGGGGTCTTCAGGCAGGGCCGAGGAGAAGTCGGTGGTGCCCTGCGGCGCCTTGGTGGCGCCGATCACCTTGCCGCCCAGCTTCTCGAGCTGCGCCGCCGTGTCCGCTTGGAGCTGGATGGCAAAGGAGAAGTCGGCGGGGTCATAGGTCCACAGAAAGCCGGTGGGCGAGCAGGCCTTGCCGTACAGGTCCACGCTGGCAGCCGCGGAGATCAGGGTGATCTTCTTGTCGCGCGCCACCGTCTGCACTGCCAGCGCAATGGCGGTGTTGCTACCAGACCCCCTATTCAGTCCGCTTGAGCCGCGGCGACGGGCTGCTAGGACCCATCCGCAGGAACCAACGGGTCATTTTGCCCGTTCTCGCATGTCCGAAGCGGCAGCCTGCCTTGGAGCGGTAGGTTGTGGCTGAACCGGCAGCGGCAGCTTTTTGTGCGGCCTGATCCGACCTCCGCTGTGTCCCAGGACGACAAGCCGCCGGCCGCCACCATATGGTCGAGGAAGCCGACCTGCGGCTCGGCTTCACTGGTTGGACGATGGCTGGTCAGGAACCCGGCAACCGTGCGAGGCCAGGACGCGTCATGCACGGACACCATGCGGGCACAAGACCGGCACGAAAGGCTTTACCAACCATCCGGGGGAGAAACGCAAGCCTTCAAAGGGTTGGTGGTGGAGCTGAGGGGAATCGAACCCCTGACCTCCTGAATGCCATTCAGGCGCTCTCCCAACTGAGCTACAGCCCCGCCGGCGCCGGGCCAAGGCCCGGCTGCGGAAGGCGCGGGTAATAAACCGGCCGGCGCCCGACATCAAGAGGCTACGCGGCCTTGAGGTCCTGGTGCACGGCGAACGGAGCCTCGGTCTTGCCGCGGATTTCCTCCACCGTCACGCCCGGCGCCATGTCAACCAGCGTGAGGCCGGGCCGCCCCACATCGAACACGCCGAGTTCCGTCACCACCAGGTTCACCACGCCGGCCCCCGTCAACGGCAAGGTGCAGGAGCGCAGCAGCTTCGGCTTGCCGCCCGCCGTGTGCTCCATCAGCACCACGACCCGCGGCACGCCCGCCACCAGGTCCATGGCGCCGCCCATGCCCTTCACCATCTTGCCGGGGATCATCCAGTTCGCCAGGTCGCCGTTCTCCGCCACCTGCAACGCGCCCAAGATCGAGATCGCGATGTGGCCGCCGCGCACCAGCGCGAAGGACGCGGCGCTGTCGAAGAAGCTGGTGGTCGGAAGCTTGGTCACGGTCTGCTTGCCGGCGTTGATCAGGTCGGCGTCCTCTTCCCCTTCGAACGGGAACGGGCCGATGCCCAGCATCCCGTTCTCGCTGTGCAGCTGGATGCTGATACCGGGGGGGATGTGGTTGGCGACCAGGGTCGGGATGCCGATGCCCAGGTTCACGTACATGCCATCCTGCAGCTCCCGCGCCGCACGGGCCGCCATTTCGTCTCGGGTCCAGGGCATGGTGCTCTCCTTACGCCGGAAGGGGATCGGTGCCGGCCGCCGCCGGGGTGGGGGCCGCGTCGCGCTTGCGCGTTGTGCGCTGCTCGATCCGCTTCGCCACCTCCGGCACGTGGACGATGCGCTTCACGAAGATGCCCGGCGTCACGATGTGGTCGCCGTCGAGCACGCCCGGCTCCACCAGCTCCTCCACCTGCGCCACCACCATCTTGGCCGCGCTCGCCATGACCGGGTTGAAGTTCCGCGCGGTCATCCGGTACACCAGGTTGCCCTCCGTGTCGCCGCGCCACGCGTGGACGATGGCCAGGTCCGCCAGCAGGCCGCGCTCCATGATGTAGCGGTGGCCGTCGAACTCCCGCTCGTCCTTGCCCTCCGCGATGGCGGTGCCGACGCCGGTGCGGGTGTAGAAGGCGGGGATGCCGGCGCCGCCCGCGCGGATGCGCTCGGCCAGCGTGCCCTGGGGATTGAACTCGATCTCCAGCTCGCCGGCCAGGTACTGCTGCATGAAGGTCTTGTTCTCCCCGACGTAGGAGGAGATCATCTTGCGGATCTGGCGGGTGTCGAGCAGCACGCCCAAGCCCACGCCGTCGATGCCGGCGTTGTTGGAGATGCAGGTGAGGTTCCGCACGCCGCTGTCCCGGATCGCGTCGATCAGCGCCTGCGGGATGCCGCACAGGCCGAAGCCGCCGGCCATGACCACCATGCCGTCCCGCAGCACCCCGGCCAGCGCCGCCGCCGCGTCCGGATAAACCTTGCTCACCGCCATGCCTCACCCCCCGTTTTCGTTGACGCCGTCCGGCGGACCCTACCCCACCGGATTCAGCCCGGCAAACCCGGCCCCTACGCCACCAGAACCCCGTGCTGGCGCAGGAAGCCGAGCAGCGGCAGCAGCGGCAGGCCGAGGATCGCGGCGTGCTCGCCTTCCACCTCGTCGAACAGGTGGACGCCCAGGCCCTCCAGGCGGTAGGCGCCGACGCAGCCCAGGACCGCGTCGCCCTCCACGGCCAAGTACTGCTCCAGGAACGCGTCGCTGAACGTCCTCATGCGCAGCCGGGGTTCGGACACGTGGCGCCACACCTCCCGTCCGCCGCGCAGGCAGACGACGGCGGTGTGGAGACGGTGCGGCTGGCCGCGCAGCGCCCGAAGCTGCGCCCGCGCGCCGTCCGTGCCGTCCGGCTTGTCGAACCAGGCGTCGCCGCAGGTCAGGATCTGGTCGGCGCCGACCACCAGCGCCTCCGGATCGCGGACGCGCTGCGCCTTGAGGGCGGCGAGCGTCAGCGCGGTTTCCGCGGCGCTCGCGCCTTCCGCGCGGCAGGCCTGCTTCACCGCGGCCTCGTCCACCCGGGCCGGGCGCGCTTCGAACCGCAGCCCGGCCCTTTCCAGCAACGCGGCCCGCGCCGCGGACTGGCTGGCCAGGACCAAGGGAGGCGCCCCGGCCCGCATCATCGGGGCCTGCGTCATGGCGTGGGCGAAAGCGGCACGGGCGGGACCGGCGCATTCGCCGACTTCGCGTCCCGACGCCGCCGCTCGTGCCAGGCGTCCATGAGCTGCAGCACGGTGGCGGCGGTTTCCTCGATGGAGCGCCGGGTCACGTCGATCACCGGCCAGCCGCGCCGGGTACACAAGCGCCGCGCCCACAGCAGTTCGCCACGCACCGCCTCCACGTCGGTGTAGTCGCTGGCGTCCTGCCGCACCCGGCCGGTGTCGTTGCCGGCGGCGATCAGCTTCAGCCGGTGCCGCCGGATTTCGATCAGCGCCGGCGGGTCGAGCGTGAGGCCGATCACCGGGCAGAGCGGCGTTTCCAGCCCCGGCGGGTCCGGCGTGCCCGGCACCAGCGGCACGTTGGCCGCCTTGATCCCCCGGTTGGCGAGGTAGAAGGAGGTCGGCGTCTTGGAGGAGCGCGACACGCCGACCAGCACCACGTCGGCGGAGGCGATCCCCGCCTGCGCCTGGCCGTCGTCGTGCGCGAGCACGTAGTGCATGGCGTCGATCCGGCGGAAGTAGTCGGCGTCCAGCACGTATTGCCGCCCCGGCCGGGACTGCGCCTGGGTGCCGATGTGCTCCTGCAGCATGTTCAGCACCGGCTCCAGCACGTTCAGCACCGACACCCCGAGCCGCCGGCAGGTGGTTTCCAGGTCGTTGCGCAGCGCCTGGTCGATCACGGTGGACAGCACGGGGCCGGGTTCGGCCTCGATCCCTTCCAGCACGCGGTGCAGCTGGAAGCGGGTCCGGATCAGGCTCCAGCGGTGGTACACGATCGAAGCGTGCTCGAACTGCGAGACGGTCGCGCGGGCGATGCTGTTCAGCGTCTCCCCGGTCGCGTCGGATACCAAATGCAGGTTCATTGTGCGGCCGTTCCGTTCACAGGGGCTGTGGATAAGCTGGGGATAACGGGGATAACCCGGGTTTTCCCCACAGGCCTCATAAGCCCCTGGGGATGGATGGGGATAACAATCGAAATATTAGGTACTGGGGATATAATTTGAGCACTTCCGGCACGGAAGCGGAATGCTCGGCCCATCGCGGGCAGAGTCAATGACTTGCCGGCGTTCGGGCCTGTGGATATCAGTGTGGATAAGTTTTGAATAACGGGGTACCCCAGGACTCACAGGGTATATAACCTCCTCCATAAGTCTTAAGAATCTTTCTTTGAAGAGTAAGAGAGCGCGATGACCAAGCCGCTGCTGCGTGTCCTGAACGGCCAAGCGGTCTGGCCGCCGCCCATGTGGCTGATGCGCCAGGCCGGGCGCTACCTCCCCGAGTACCGGGAGCTTCGGGGGCAGGCCGGCGACTTCATCAGCCTGTGCACGACCCCCGCGCTGGCCGCGGAGGTGACGCTGCAGCCCATCCGCCGCTACGGCTTCGACGCCGCCATCCTGTTCAGCGACATCCTGATGCTGCCCTGGGCGCTCGGCCACGGCCTGGCGTTCAAGGAGGGCGAAGGCCCCGTGCTGCCGCGGCTGACCACCGGCCAGGACGTGTCGGCGCTCGATCCGAGCCGGGTCATGGCGGCGGTGGCGCCGATCCTGGAAACGGTGCAGCGGACCAAGGCCGGGCTGGACGACGAAACCGCGCTGATCGGCTTCGCCGGCAGTCCGTTCACCGTGGCCTGCTACATGGTGGAAGGCGGCGGCTCCAAGGAGTTCGCCCGCATCCGCGGCATGGCGCACGGGGAGCCGGCGCTGTTCGCATCCCTGATCGACGTGCTGGTGGAGTCCACGGTCGAGTACCTGTCGGGCCAGGTCACCGCCGGCGCCGACGCGGTGATGCTGTTCGACAGCTGGGCCGGCGTGCTGTCGCCCCGGCTGTTCGCGCTGCACGTGATCGAGCCGACCCGGCGCATCGTGGCGGCGCTGCGCGACCGGCATCCCGGCACGCCGATCATCGGCTTTCCGCGCCTGGCCGGGGTGCTGGTCGGCGCCTACGCCGCACAGACCGGGGTGGACGCCGTGGCGCTCGACACCGGGGCGGAGCTGTCCGTGGCAACCGGGCTGGTGCCGGCAACCGTGGCGACGCAGGGCAACCTCGATCCGCTGTCGGTGGTGGCGGGGGGCGAGGCCATGGCGGCGGAGGTGCGCGGCGTGCTGGACGGCGCGCGGGGCCGGCCGCACATCTTCAACCTGGGCCACGGCATCGTGCCGCAGACACCACCGGAGCACGTTGCCGCTTTGGTGAAGCAGGTGCGGGCCGCTTGACTGCGCCTTCTTACTGGCCAAGTTGGCAACCATGCCCCAACGCAAGATCGCCGTCGTGCTGTTCAATCTCGGCGGCCCCGACAAGCCGGCCTCGGTCCGCCCGTTCCTGGTCAACCTGTTCAAGGACCCGGCCATCCTGCGGGTGCCGTTCTTCGTGCGGCCTTGGCTCGCCCGCATCATCGCCCAGGCCCGCGTCAAGGCGGCCAGCGCCAACTACGCCATCCTGGGCGGCAAGTCGCCCCTGCTGGAGCTGACGGAGCAGCAGGCCCGCGCGCTGGAAGGCGCGCTGTCCGACATGAACGTGCGCTGCTTCGTGGCGATGCGCTACTGGCACCCGTTCAGCCTGGCCGCCGCGCGCGAGGTCAAGGCGTGGGAGCCGGACGAGGTCGTGCTGGTGCCGCTTTACCCGCAATACTCCACGACCACCACCGGCAGCAGCCTGTCGGCCTGGCGGGACGCGGCGGCGCAGGCCGGGCTGGTGACGCCGGTCAGCACCCTGTGCTGCTACCATTCCGACCCCGGCTACGCCCGCGCCACCGCGGCGATGGTGCGCCAGGCCTACGAGGACGCGCGGGCGGCGCTCGACCCGGCGGTGCCGCTGCGCATCCTGTTCTCCGCCCACGGCCTGCCGGAAAGCATCGTCAAGGCCGGTGATCCCTACCAGTTCCAGGTGGAGCGCACGGTGGCTGCGGTGGTCCGCGTGCTCGCCATGCCGGACCTCGACTACACCGTCTGCTTCCAGTCCCGCGCCACCCCGCAGAAGTGGATCGACCCCAGCACGGAGGTCGAGATCGAGCGGGCGGCGCATGACAAGACCGCCGTGCTGGTCGTGCCCATCGCCTTCGTGTCGGAGCATTCGGAAACGCTGGTCGAGCTTGACGTCGAGTACCGGGAACTGGCGGAGAAAGAGGGCGTGCCGGGCTACTTCCGCTGCCCCGCGCAGAACAGCGACCCCGGCTTCATCGAGGCCTTGGCCGAGTTGGTGCGGATGACGCTGGGCCGCGGCCCCGGCCTGTGCAGCTTCGTCGGCGGGCGCACCTGCCCCAAGCCGTTCGGCGACTGCCCGCACGCCCGCGCGGGCGCTGCCAAGCCCGTGCCGGCTTTGGCGTACGCCTCGTGATGCCGACACCGTTACGTCTGGTGATCTTCGACTGCGACGGGGTGCTGGTGGACAGCGAAGGCCCGTCCTCGCGCGTCACGGCGCGGGAGGTGAGCCTGCTCGGCTGGCCCATGACGGCGGAGGAGGCGATGGCGCGCTTCACCGGGCTGCGCTTGTCCGACCTGCCGCCGATGGTCGCGGCGCAAACCGGGCGGCCGGCGCCGGACGGCTGGGTGGAGCACGTGCGCGGACGGCTGATCGCGACGCTCGCCGAGGAAACGAAGGCCATGCCGGGCGCCGCGGACGTGCT
>CALMAB010000394.1 GCA_937858325.1 uncultured Acetobacteraceae bacterium | reverse complement strand
GTTCCCATGCCCGCACCTCGCCCCATCCAAGCATTCGTTAACATACCGTATCATACTTCGAGCGGCTGGGCGACCCGTGCAGCGAATTGACACCGGCGGGCCGCCTGCGCATGGTCCGGGCGAGCCAACCGGGAGCCGCACCCCATGTCCGCCACCAGCCTTCGCCCGGAAATCGAGCAGCTTTGGGAGCGGCGCGACACGCTGTCTCCCGGGACCGCCGGCCCGGCGCGGCGCGCGGTCGAGGAGGCGCTGGCGGCGCTGGACGCGGGCGCGCTGCGCGTGGCGGAGCCGGGTCCCGGGGGCTGGGTGGTCCACGAATGGCTGAAAAAGGCGGTGCTGCTGTCCTTCCGGCTCAATGACTCCGTGCCGATGCCGAGCACCGGGGCGCCAGGCTTCGACAAGGTGCGGCTCAAGACGGAAGGCTGGGGGGAGAACCAGTTCGGCGCCGCCGGCTTCCGCGCCGTGCCCGGCGCCGTCGTGCGGCACAGCGCCTTTGTCGCGCCCGGCGTCGTGCTGATGCCGAGCTTCGTCAACGTCGGCGCGTATGTGGACCGCGGCACCATGGTCGATACCTGGGTCACGGTGGGGAGCTGCGCGCAGGTCGGGCGCAACTGCCATCTGAGCGGCGGCGTGGGCCTCGGCGGCGTGCTGGAGCCGCTGCAGGCCAACCCGACCATCATCGAGGATGACTGCTTCATCGGCGCGCGGTCGGAGGTGGTGGAGGGCGTGGTGGTGGAGCGCGGCAGCGTGCTGTCCATGGGCGTGTTCATCAGCGCATCGACCAAGATCGTGGACCGCGACACCGGGGAGGTGTTCGTGGGCCGGGTGCCGGCGTATTCGGTGGTGGTGCCGGGCACGCTGCCGGGCCGGCCGATGGCGAACGGGGCGCCGGGGCCGTCGCTCACCTGCGCGGTGATCGTGAAGCGGGTGGACGAGCGGACGCGGGCCAAGACGGCGATCAACGACCTTTTGCGGGATTAGTGGCCACCGACCCGCTCCCGCTGGCGCAGGCATTGATCCGCTGCGCGTCCGTGACCCCGGCGGACGCGGGGGCGCAGGACGTGCTGGCGCAGGCCTTGGAGGCGCAGGGCTTCCGGGTGTGGCGGCTGCCTTTCGGGGAAACGCCCAACCTGTTCGCGCGGCGGGGCACGGCGGGGCCGCACTTCTGCTTCGCCGGGCACACGGACGTGGTGCCGGGGGGCGACGGCTGGGACGGCGACCCGTTCGGGGGCGAGGTCCGGGACGGGATGCTGCACGGGCGCGGCGCGTGCGACATGAAGGGCGCGGTGGCCGCCTTCGTCGCGGCGGCGGCGGACCACCAAGGGCCGGGGTCCATCAGTTTGCTCATCACCGGGGACGAGGAAGGGCCGGCCACGGACGGGACGGTGCGCGTCCTCCACTGGATGGAGACGCAGGGGCACATCCCGGACTTCTGCCTGGTGGGGGAGCCGACCAACCCGGCACGGCTGGGCGAGGTCATCAAGATCGGGCGGCGCGGCAGCCTGAACGCCCTTCTCACCGTGCACGGCACCCAGGGCCACGCCGCCTACCCGCAGCGGGCGGACAACCCGGTGCACCGGCTGGTGCGCGCGCTGGGGGCGCTGACCGCGGCGCCGCTCGACGCGGGAACCGAGTGGTTCGAGCCGTCCTCCCTGCAAGTCACCAGCGTCGATGTCGGCAACCCCGCCACCAACGTGATCCCCGGCACGGCCTGCGCCCGGCTCAACATCCGGTTCAACGACCGGCACACCGGCGCCGGGCTGGACGCCTGGCTGCGCGCGGCGCTGGCGCAGCACGCGGAGCGGTTCGAGCTGGAGGTTTCGGTGAGCGGGGAAGCGTTCCTGACCGCGCCGGGGCCTGCCGTGGACCGGCTGGCGGCGGCCGTGGCGGAGGCCGCGGGGATCGCGCCGCGGCTCGATACCGGGGGCGGCACGTCGGATGCGCGGTTCATCGCGCGCCACTGCCCGGTGGCGGAGTTCGGCCTGGTGGGCGCCACCATGCACCAGGCGAACGAGCGGGTGCCGGTGGCGGAGCTGCGGAACCTGGCCCGGATCTACGGCGCCGTGCTGGCGGCCTTCGCATAATGCTGCCGCCGGGGCCGAAGCCGGGGCAGGGCGCGCCGGCGCTGCGCCCGCTGCGGGGCATGTTGCGGCTGGCGCGGGGCCGCGTGGACGGGCTGGCGGAGTTCGGCGACACGCCGCAGGCGTTCCTGTCGAGCCTCGCGCCGCTGCTGGCGTTTCCCATCGTGGGGGCGCTGCTGCTGCTGGTGTCGGACGGGCCGGTGAAGGCGCTGGCGACCCTGCTGGTGACGCTGGTGGTGCAGCTCGCGCCGGCGGTGCTGTCGCACGCGCTGGCCCGCCGCTGGGGGCGGGACGCGGCGTGGCTGCGCTACGCCACCGCGTTCAACTGGTGCCAATGGGCGCTGCCGCTCGCCGCCATGGCGCTTTTGGTGGTGCTGCAGGCCGGGATGCAGCTCGGCCTGTCGGAGGACGTGGCCGACGCGGCGCTGCTGGCGGGGTTGGGCGTTTACGGGCTGTGGCTGAACTGGCTGCTGGCCCGGCACGGCCTGGACTTGTCGCGCGGGCGCGCGGCGCTGCTGGTGGCGGCGACCAACCTCGGCACGGCGGCGCTGGTGGCCGGGCCGGGGATGGTCGCGCGGGCGCTGGGCATTACTTGACGGTTTGGATGACCTCGAAGCCCTCGAACTCCGGGTGGCCGACGTAGAGCGGGGTGTCGCCGCGGTTGACCTCGCCCGCGCCGCGGTGGGCGGCGCGGAAGGCTTCCGACTTGGTCCAGCCCTCGAAGGACGCGTAGTCCTGCCAGATCGTGTGGCTGGAATACAAGGTATGGCCGTCGCGCTGCGGGCCGCGCAGCAGGTGGAACTCGACGAAGCCGGGCACGCCGTTGAGGAAGGAATCGCGGCTGGTCCACAGGTGCTCGAACGCCTTCTCCGAGCCGGGGGCGACCTTGAAGCGGTTCATGGCGATGTACATGGGGCGCGGTCCTGTGCGGTGGGGTGTGGGCTGTAAGGTTGGGGCGGCGCGGGCGGGCGGCAAGCGATGGGGGCGGTGTTGCCCTTGCGGGCGCCGCCGTGGTTGGATCGCCCTTGGTCAAGGAGGCGCCCATGGCGGCGGCACGGGGTCGTCCATCCTGGTGAAGCGATACGGCCGGAGCCGGCTGTATGACACGGTCAACCGGTGCTACCTGTCCGTGGAGCAGCTTCGCCGGTGGGCCGTTGATGGGATCGCCTTTTCCGTCATCGACGCCGAGACCGGGTTGGACGTGACGCGCGTGCTGCCGGTTTGACGGCGCTGCCGCGGGCCATTCATGGCAGGGCCGCCGCCGTGGCAAGCTGCCGGTTCAAGCGACCGGTTCCGTCCCAAGACCGGCCTCCGCCTCGCCGAACAGCAGCGCGGCGAGGGCCGACGCATCCACGACCTTAACGGCCATCGCGGTTGGCGCGGACCAGGGCAGTGGCCTCGCCCGGGGTTTGCAGCCCCAGTCGGCGTACCTGGGACAGGATCTCGGCAGGCGTCAAGGGGCCGTCCTGAACGGCGGCCTCGATGATGGCCAGAAGCCCGCCTTGCAGGGAGCGGTGGTGCCGTTCGGCCCGTTCCCGGAGATGCTGCACCACGCGATCCGGCGCGTTTTTGATCGACAGCAAGCCCTTCGATCAATTGCTGAAGCCAACCAGACCAGTTGGTCTCCACCGAAGACTCTGTTCCACTCGGACGCTGCCAGTGGGCCGAACGCGCCTGACCATATTCGGTAAGGCGCAAGCGTCTGTTGTCGCTTATGCCTCCGGCCCGAGCTCGCCATCTAATCCTTCAGAAACCCTGCATCACGGCTCGGACTCCCCTGGAGTCGTCGGCGTTGGTTGTGGCTTCTCAGCGTCGGCATACTCCCTTCTATAACTTTCCGGGGGCTGGTAATGATCGTTTTTTCTCAATCCAGAATAATCTAGCTCTCCAGTGGTCTGATTGACTGGGATCGAACCGCGCACGGACGCGGTCGGGATAGATCCTGGGACCGATACCTCATGCTGGTTGAAGGCGCCCGGCGTGAGGTTGGCATTGGGACGCCCGTTGAGATAGCGGCCTTGCGGCTGCGGATCTGTTACGAAAACGTTGTCTCGCCTGAGGAACTGCGAAATGCCCTGAGTTGCCGGAAGAGACGTGGTCATGGATGTGTATTGGCTTGGAAGGCCCGTCTGGTGCTTCGACAAGTCGAAGGTTGCGTTTTTTGCGCGTCCGTTCAGAACTGACGAGGGTTGGAGTGCGCCGCCTGGCTGGAACACGTCCGCCGGTTTCTGTTGTGATGCTCGATAAAGCGGGTAACGGAGCATGCTGCCTCCGGAGCTGTTGACACCTGGATGAGCGGCAGTGAATTGCTGTGTCAGCCCATCGTTCCACTGATGAAAAGCAGCCTCATGGTTTGGCTGTGCGCCGGAAGCGGCCGACGCTGGGTTGGCGGGCGACGGTTGCTGCTGGGTCGGCCCGCCACCCGTCGCCGCGCCTCCCGACGCTGCGCTGGAGGGCCGGGGCTGTTGCTGCAGCTGCTGCAGCTCGGTCTCGAAGCCCGGGGCGCCGCCCTGGTGGGTGCCCGTGCCCTGCCCAGGCGTCGTGGTCGACGGGCCTCCTTGAGGGTGGGGACGGGCCGGACGCTCATGCCCCTCGGCGGGCGTGGGCGAGTCGGGGCGGCAGCAACTGGTGATGTTACCCATTGATGATCTCCTGCATCGGTTCGGTGTTGGACACGCCTGAACCCTGCGCCTGCCACCTGACCTGAGCCTGACCGTGGCGCGCCGTGGTCCCGCTCCCAACCAAGGCCGCCACCCTGCCCCAGGCCAAACCAGCCGGTCGTCCCGGGTTTGTGCGACACGGCCCGGCGGCGCTGCGTGTCCACGGCGCAGCTTCGCGGCTGGACGGCGCAGGCGTCGCGCTCTCCATCATCGACGCCGGAACCGGCCGGGACGTGGCGCGCGTGCCGCTGGCTTGAGGCCGCGCTCGGCGCGGGCGGCCATGGCTGGCCCCAAGCCCGGCAGGCTCCGGCCCGCCGAAGGGAAGCGCGGCGAGGGCCGGCGCATCCGGTGCGACGGGAGAGCAGGCGTAAACCTTCTTCGACGCCGCCCGCTCCGGGCCGGACGTTCCTACCCGGGCGCACTGCCGGCGGTGTCATGCCAACGGCCCCTTGCCTCGCTCCTTTCGTCATTGCGAGCCGCCCTTGCGGCGTGGCAATCCAGGAACCGCCAGCGCGGCGCTCACTCCCTGGATCGCCGCGTCGCTGCGCTCCTCGCAATGACGCAAAAACGATGGGTGCAAAGGGCCGCTGGTGTCAGGCGGCTCGCGGGCGCGACCGGCGCACCCGGAGAGCATCCACAACCGCTCGGCTGCGCCGCGCCTGGTGCCCGTTGCAGATCGTCGTCTGGGCGAACCGAGGCCAGTGCCCTTTCCAGCCGAGGGGGCGGCGCGTGACGGCCCGCCCCCGCAATCGCCGTAGCTGCCTCGTCAGAAGCACGACCGCCAATGGGCGAAGCTTCCCGCCAGCCGGGTAGCGGTTTGAACGCGGAAATCGCCGGGGATCGAAGGGCATCATCACTGCTTCTCGCCCTGCCGGGCGTCGTCGTCGAACGGATCCCGCCCGTAGCGCACCGCCACCAGCGTCAGCCCGTCCGGCGGCGCGGTCGGACCCGCCGCCCGGCGGTTCCTCGCCTCCAATGCCGCCCCCACCTGCGCCGGCCGCCAGCGGCCTTCGCCCACCAGCTTCAAGGTGCCGACCATGTTGCGGACCTGGTGGTGCAGGAAGCTGCGCGCTTCCGCGGCCACGGTCAGCACCTCGCCGTGCCGGGTCACGTCCAGGCGGTCCAGGGTGCGGAGCGGACTCTTGGCCTGGCAGGCGCTGGCGCGGAACGACGTGAAGTCGTGCCGGCCGAGCAGCAGGGCCGCCGCCTCCGCCATGGCGTCGGCGTCCAACGGGCGCTCGACGTGCCAGGCCCGGCGGTCGAGCGCCGGGCGGGCGCGGCGGTTCAGGATGCGGTAGGCGTAGGCGCGGCCCACCGCGTCGAAGCGCGGGTTCCAGCCCGGGGCGCTCGGTGCGGCGCGCAGCACGGCGACGGGGTGGGGCAGCAAGTGGAAGTTGAGGGCGTCACGCACCTGCTCCGCCCGGTAGCGGTCGGGCAGCGCCACCAGCGCGACCTGCCCGGCCGCGTGGACCCCGGCGTCCGTGCGCCCGGCGGCGACCGACGGAACCGGGGC
>CALMAB010000393.1 GCA_937858325.1 uncultured Acetobacteraceae bacterium | reverse complement strand
ATCACCACCCGGCTCCCGCCCGCATGGTGGTCGCGGCCGGGAGCCGGGTGGTGATCGCCGACGTGAACCGGGCGGCCGGGGAGGCGCTGGCGCAGGAACTGGGCGCCGCCGCCCGCTTCGTCGCGGCTGACATCACCGATGAGGCTTCGGCGCAGGCGGTGGTGGCGGAAGCGGAGGCCGCGTTCGGCGGCCTGCACGGCCTGGCGAACTGCGCCGGGATCGCGATTGGGGAAAAGGTGCTGGGCCGCGACGGGCCGCACGCGCTGGCGTCGTTCGCCCGGGTGATCGCGATCAATTTGGTCGGCACGTTCAACATGATCCGCCTGGCCGCCGTCGCCATCGCCAAGAGCGCGCCGGGCGCGGACGGCGAGCGCGGGGTGATCGTCAACACGGCCTCGGTCGCGGCCTTCGACGGGCAGATTGGCCAGGCGGCTTACGCGGCGTCAAAGGCCGGAGTGGCAGGCCTCACGCTGCCCATCGCGCGGGAGCTGGCGCGCAACGGCATCCGCGTGGTGACGATTGCCCCCGGCCTGTTCGAGACGCCGATGATGGCCGGGCTGCCGGCGGAGGTGCAGGCCAGCCTGGGTAGCGCGGTGCCGTTCCCGTCCCGGCTGGGCCGCCCGGAGGAGTTCGCGGCGATGGTCCGCGCGGTCTGCGAAAACCCGATGCTGAACGGCGAGGTGATCCGCCTTGATGGCGCGCTGCGCATGGCGCCTCGGTAGCCGCTTGGGGCAAGCGGCGTCAGGAATGGACCCTTTGCCGGCTTTGGCGGAGGTCGAGCGGGACGAGGGCGTGGCGGTGCTGCTGGCCATCGAAAGCGGCAGCCGCGCTTGGGGCTTCGCCAGCCCGGACAGCGATTGGGACGTGCGTTTCCTTTATGCCCGCCCGACGCTGTGGCACCTCGGCCTGCACGAGCAGCGGGATGTCATCGAGCGTTCGCTGCCGGACGACCTCGACCTGTCCGGGTGGGACATGCGCAAGACGCTCGGCCTGCTGCTGCGCGGCAACTGCACGGTCCGGGAATGGCGGGCGTCGCCGATCCGTTACCGTTCGGAGCCGGCCTTTGTCGATGACCTGCGCCATCTCGCGGACCAAGTGCCCGGGCGGCGGGCGGCGCTGCACCATTACCGAAGCCTGGCCCAGCAGGTGGAGGCGCGGTGGCTGCAGCGGTCTCCGGTCCCGCTCAAAAAGTATCTCTACGCCGTGCGGCCGGCGCTCGCGCTGCGGTGGCTGCGCGTGAACGGGACCGGCTTTCCGCCGATGGACGTCCCGACGTTGCGGGCCGGCGCTCCCCTTTCCGATGCAGAACGGGACGCGCTCGACGACCTGCTCCGCCGAAAGGCGCTGGCCTCCGAGATCGGCGTCGGCGACAGGCTTGCGGCGCTCGACGACATGATCGGCACCGAGATGCGGAAGGCCGAAGCCGCCGCGCTCGCCGAACCGAAGCTGTCGCCGGACCCGGCGCTGATAACGGAAGCGAACGAGATCCTGGTGCGGGCCGCGCAGTTCGCGGATCAGCGCGTCACCACCAGGAACAGCCGCGGGAACGGCAGCAGCACGCCCCCATCCGGCAGGGCGGGGTAGGCGCGGGCGATCCGGTCGCGGTATTCCGCCAGGAACCCGGCCTGCTCATCCGCGTCGAGCGGTGCCAGGAAGGGGCGCAGGCCGCTGCCCTTGAACCATTCGACGACCGCATCCGCGCCGCCGGACAGCGGGTGGTGGTAGGTCGTGCGCCACACGTCCACCCGTGCGCAATGCGGGCGCAGCACGCCGTAGTACCAGTCCGGCGTCCCCATGGCCTCCCGCGCCCGGGTGGCGTGCGCGAGCTTGCCGGCCCAAGGCCCGTCCGCCGCGACCTCCCGCATCAGCCGGTGCGCCGGCTCGTGGAGGTTGTCCGGCATCTGCACCGCAAGGCTGCCGCCCGGCGCAAGCTTGGCGGCCAAGCGCGGCAGCAGGCCCGCGTGGTCCGGCAGCCATTGCAGCACGGCGTTGGCCAGGATCGCGTCGAACGGCCCTGCCGCGTCCCACGCCGTGATGTCCGCCACCTGGAACCGCAGTTGCGGCAGCCGGGCCTGCGCCGCCGCGATCATGTCGGGCGAACTGTCGAGACCGGTCACATCAGCGTCCGGGAAGCGCCGCAGCAGCAGCTCCGTGGAGTTGCCGGGTCCGCAGCCGAGGTCCACCGCGGTCGATGCCGCCTGGCCTGGCACCGCGGCGAGCAGGTCGCGCACGGGCCGGGTGCGCTCGTCCTCAAAGGTCGTGTACTGCTTGGCGGACCAGTCCATCGCGTATGCTCCGTCAGAGCGCCTGCTGCACGGCGGCGGCGTGGGCGAGGGCGCGGTCCACCCAAGGTCCGGCCGCCGCGTTCGACCTCGCCCCGGCGGTTGCGGGCGAGCACGGTTTCCAGGGTGTCGCCGGTGCGGCGCACCTCATCGGCCGC
>CALMAB010000392.1 GCA_937858325.1 uncultured Acetobacteraceae bacterium | reverse complement strand
TTTATGGAGTGCGGCCAAACACGCCGCTGCTCGCGGCGGTCGGCGTTGCCGGTCGGGTTCGGCTGCCCTCATGCCAACGGCCCCATGCTTTGAACGCTTTGTCAGTGCGAGCCGCGCTTGCGGCATGGCAGCCCTGGATGGGGCTGCCGTCCTGGGTTGCGGCATCGCCTCGCTTCTTGCAATGAGCAGAGGCGGCTGACGCAGGCGGCAATCGGCATCAATCCGACCATCTTCAGCTTGCATGAAGCAATGCTCGTGCGCGCCAGCACGATAATCATGGCGCTGTCGTGCGCAGCGGCGTCTCTGAGGCTGCGAACAACGGCTCGCGACAGCCGCGCATTCCTGCTGCACAGAAGCCGAGGCCCGTGCGGGTGCATCGATGCGGCCCGATAGTTGCCAGCTGGTTGACAGCAACAGACCTCCATGGACCGGTCTCTGCATTGGAAGCAACGCCTGCTGCGGCGCCCAGAGCCGGCGGACGCAGCTGGGGCGATCCACGGAGGACCGCGCCGGGGAAGGGCGGCTTACGGTGGCCGAAACATTGGGAAGCAGCTGGCCTGAGTTCAAGCAGAGCCGTCGGTTCGCGTACGGGGCTGCCGCCCTAGGATGCGCGGGTCAGTCGCGTGCGTGGGTGCCGACGTGGAGAGGATGCCAACACGGGCGCTGATCACGCGGCGCCTTTGAAACGGAGCCGCTGATTACGCGCAGCTTTGAAGCCATTCGGAAGCCAGAAGCGTCGCCTGCTTGACCCGGCTCACAGGCCTAAGCAAACGCCTCCGTCCATTACCCGGGCTTATGCAGCCCTTCGGCCCAAAAGGTGGGAAGCCGTGCCTGCGCCTTGATCAAGCGTGCGCGGGCCGATTTGGCAATGCGTATCCAACGCGGCACGTCCTTCTCCCAAGACTTCGACCAGTGATGCACGGCTAAAGTCTCCGGCATGATGCAGGCCTCGTGGAAATCTTCGTTGAAGGCATAGGGATAGAAGATTTTGGTCGGGCACAGGTAAACGTCTTGAACCATCGTGCCATCGGGTGAATAAGAGTGCAGCCCATGCTTCACAAGAAGCTTGGTGACGAGTTTCGGCCCGAACGTGGTCGGACGCTCAAGAGCGCCCGGTAGGGGGCGGATGTTGAGGATGGCTGCGAAGGCCTGGGCAATGAACCAATGGCCTGGAACGGCGCCAAACGCGCCGTTCGCCACCCAGTCCTTCGAAGGTTCCTCTGTTTGGAAACCAAAGAAGCACTGGTGGGAAAGCAGGGAGTCCAACGGCCGGAACAGTTGGAAATCGGTGTCAAGATAGATGCCACCATGCTTCAAGACCGCATGGAGACGAACGATGTCTGCAACCTTCGCCCACTTCTTCTGCGTGTATGCATCCCGTATGGCCTTGATTGAGAAATCTATGTTATTCTCATTCCACAACGTGAACGTGTAGCCTGGGCTGTTCGCTCGCCAGCTTTCGACGAACGCCTCTTGCTCCGCAGGCAGGGAGCCGCCAACCCAAACGTAGTGGATGTGTTTAGGAATCATGAGCCGACCCGTTCACGTTGCATGTTGCAGCATCGCAACTTAAATCATCTCACAATCCGTGTAAACTCCAATTTTTTATGACGGTGGAATGCGTGCTCCGGCAGGGACGGTTTTATCTGTAAGGGCTGCTTCGGCGGTTGACCGGCTAACTGGCGCCCCAAGCGGCTCGCTGCTGATCGCGTGATCCAACGCGTTCTCCATCAGTTTCGATGCACCGGCTCATGTGCGCCGTGTCGTGGAAACCAAGCCCCTCCACGTTTGTGGCGAGCCGTCCGATGCTTGTTGCTGATTGATTACGAAAAGGTGAATTCCTTTTCGATATAAAACGTTTAAATAACGAAAATTAGACAGGCCGGCTGGGCTGCTCCCAAAAAGATACGGGCGCGGCGCGGAGGGTCACTATCATCGTTAGGACGGCAGCAATGAAACACAGTGATCGAGTGGTCTGGGGTAAGTATCTCGTGGCTGCGTGCATGACTGGGTGCCTGGCGGCCCAGCCCAATCCGGCCACGGCACAGGTCAAAGGCGCTTGGTCTCCGGTGATACCGCTGCCGAATGTTCCAGTTGCCGCGTCCCTTCTGCCCAACGGCAAGGTGCTGACCTGGTCGTCGAACAACGAATTCACCTTTGAAGGCGACATCGGCCCGTCAGCAAGCCAGACGCACACCGCGCTGTTCGACCCCGTCACTCAGCAATCCACACTGCGCATCGTGAAGAACACGCTGTCGGACATGTTCTGCCCCGGCATCACGGTGCTCGCCGATGGCCGGGTCCTGGTGAACGGGGGCAGCAGCAGCGCCAGCGCGAACATCTACGACCCGAAGACGGACACGTGGTCGGCCGCCGCCATGATGAATATCGCCCGCGGCTACAATGCCGACGTGATGCTGTCGGACGGCTCCGTGCTGACGCTCGGCGGATCATGGAGCGGGGCCACCAGGGACCGGATCGGCGAGGTCTGGTCGGCGGAATCCGGCTGGAGCACGCGGCCGGGCATCTCCGCCGCGCCGATCACCGGCCGCGACCCGGAGGATGTGGCCGCGGCGCGCGTTTACCGCGGCGACAACCACATGTGGCTGTTCTCCGTCAGCGCCGGGCTGGTCTTCCATGCCGGCCCCAGCGCGCAGATGAGCTGGATCACGACCTCCGGCAACGGGGCGATGGCTTCCGCCGGGACCCGCGGCGACGACGTTTACAGCATGAACGGCCAAGCGGTCATGTATGACGTCGGCAAGATCCTGAAAACCGGCGGCGGCCCTGCTTACCAGGCCGTGGCGGCGACCGCGAACACCTATGTCATCGACATCAACAAGGCGGTCGCCGACCTGAACAACCCGGTCGTGGTGCGCAAGACCGCGCCGATGGCCTACCCCCGCGCGTTCGCGAACGGCGTGGCGCTGCCGGGCGGCCAAGTGCTGATCGTGGGCGGGCAAACCTATGCCACCCTGTTCAGCGACGACCGGGCGGTGCTGGTCCCGGAACTGTGGAGCCCGGCGAGCGAAACCTTTACCCCCCTCGCGCCCATGCAGACGCCGCGGACCTATCACAGCACGGCGCTGCTGCTGCCGGACGCCCGCGTGTTCGTGGGGGGAGGCGGGCTGTGCGGCGCCGGCTGCCCCGCCAACCATGAGAACGCCGAGATCTTCTCGCCGCCCTACCTGTTCAACCCCAACGGCTCGGCGGCGGTGCGGCCCGTCGTCAAGACGGCTCCGGCCTCGGCGCTGCTTGGATCAACCGTTTCCGTGACCGCCGACACCGCCAACCTGAAGTTCGAGGTGCTGCGGGTCTCGGCCACCACCCACACCGTGAACAACGACCAGCGGCGCATCCCGCTTGTTGTGACGGCGGCCCCGAACAACACCTACCGACTCAAGGTTCCGAGCGACCCGGGCGTGGTCCCGCCCGGCTACTACATGCTGTTCGGGATCAACGCCCAGGGCACGCCGAGCGTCGCCAAAATCGTCAAGATCGGCTGGTGATCGCGTGTCATGTCCCAGTTCCACCCAAGCCCGGCGCGCAGCCGGGCGGCATGGACGTTTCTTGGCGCAGTGCTCGGCTTGCTGGCCCTGTCATGCCTCCTGCGGGCGGAGGCGGCCGGCACCTCCGCACTTGCGGACGCCTCGGCCGCGACGGGGCGCCGCATGTTCTTCGGCGACGCCGCGCTGCAGGGCGCCATCGTTGGCCACCCCGAGGCGCTTCCCCCGCGGCTCGCCGTCTGCGCCAACTGCCACGGGGATGGCGGCGCTGCGGCCGCCTCCTTCGGGCCTCGGCTGGAGGGGACGCGCTTGACGGAGGTGCGCGGGCGCCGGGGCGGCCCGCCGTCCGCGTTCTCGCCCGTGAGCTTCTGCCGGATGCTGCGCACCGGGGTTGACCCGGCCTCCATCCTGATCACCCGGCAGATGCCGCGCTACACCCTTGACGACAAACAGTGCCTCGACCTGTGGCATTACCTGACGGAGACGAGCGATGTCGGCAGCAACTAGAACGGGCGGGGCGGTCCGCCGCCGCTCGGTGGTGGCCGGCCTGGCTGCCGGCCTCGCCCTTTGCGCCGTGCCGGCGTTCGCGCATGGCAACCTCGGCCCGGTGAAGCCGCCGCTTGCGGTGCCCGACATCGAGATCGTCGCCAGCGACGGGTTCCGCGGCCCGCTGCGTGAGCGGCTGCTCGGGCGCGTCACGGCGATCCAGCTCATGTTCACCCAATGCAAGTCGATCTGCCCCATCGAGGCCGCGACGTTCGCCCGCACGCAGGACGTGCTGGCCGGTGCGTCCTCCGACGGCATCCAGCTTCTGTCCTTGAGCATCGACCCGCTCACCGACACGCCGGAGGTGATGAAGGCCTGGCTCGGCGGTCTGGGCGCCGGGTCCGCGTGGACCGCGGCGGCGCCCGCCAAGGCTGACCTGGCGCGCGCCCGGGCGTTCTTCGACGGCGCGTCGGATTTCGGAGAGGACCATTCCACCGCGATGAGCCTGACCAACCGCGCCGGCCTGCTCGTTTGGCGCACCCCGGAACTGCCGGCGGCGGAGGTAGTCGGGCGGCTGCTTGGCCATTTCCGGGGCGAGCGCCAAGACCTGGCCCAGATGTCGCGTTGACGGCCGCGCCGGCGCCGTCGTCCGC
>CALMAB010000391.1 GCA_937858325.1 uncultured Acetobacteraceae bacterium | reverse complement strand
GCCCTGCTCGACGCCGGCCACGCGGAGGACGCGGCCGTGCTGCTGACCACCGCCTGCCAGCGCCATCCCGGCGATGCGCGCATCCTCGCGCTGAACGGCCGTGCGCTGCGGGCGCTGGGCCGGACCGGGCCGGCCATCGGCGCGCTGCTCATGGCGGCGGAGCTGCGGCCCGACGACCCCGCGATCCACTCCGCCCTGGGCGGTGCCCTGCTCGACCACGGCGACGTGGATCAGGCCCTAGTACATTGCCTCCATGCCTTTCGCCTGGACCCTGGCTTCGCCCATGCCGTGCCGTTGAGCTACGTGCTGATCACGCTTGGTCACTACGCCGAAGCGTTGGCCTTGACCGAGCACGCCTTGGACCAGCGGCCCGGCTGCTTCGAGGCGTTGGTGAACCGCGCCATCTCACTGGAGGGCCTCAGCCGGTTCGAGGACGCCGTGCGCGCCGGGCAGAACGCGGTGGCGGCAATGCCGAACAGCGCGGTGGCGCACCACAACCTGGCCGTCACCCTGCTGTCCCTGGGGCAACTCACGCCGGAAACCTGGGACCACTATGAATGGCGACTGCTGCTGAAGGGCAAGCCGGCCTGGCTTGAGGCCGTCAAGCGGTGGGAAGGCGAGGACATCGCCGGCCGCACGATCCTGCTGCACGCCGAGCAGGGCCTGGGCGACACGCTGCAGTTCGTCCGCTACGCGCCGCTCGTGGCGGCCCGGGCGGGGCGGGTGATCCTGGTGGTGCAGCCGCCGCTCGCCCGTTTGCTGCGCGAGGTGCCCGGCGTGGACCAGGTCGTGGCGGCGGGCGGCGTCTTGCCGCGCTTCGATGTGGTGTGCCCGCTGATGAGCCTGCCGCGCCTGCTCGGCACGACGCTGGACAGCATCCCGCCGGCCCTGCCCTACGCCGACGAGCACGCTCCGTGGGACGATGCCGCGGCGCCGGCCCTGCGCGTCGGCTTGGTCTGGGCCGGCAGCAGCACCTTTTCCGACAACCGGCAGCGGTCGCTGCCGCCCGCGGCGCTGATGGATCTGGCCAGACTGCCCGGGGTGCAGTTCTACAGCCTGCAGCGGCACGAACCTGGCGGCACGGCGCTGCCGGAAGAGCTCGGCGCCATCGACCTGATGGACGGCGTGCAGGATTTCGCCGACACGGCGGCGCGGGTGGCGGGGCTGGACCTGGTGATCGCGGTGGACACCGCGGTGGCGCACCTGGCGGCGACCATGGGCAAGCCGGTCTGGCTGCTGTCCCGCTGGCGCGGCTGCTGGCGCTGGCTGCTCGACCGGGCGGACAGCCCTTGGTACCCCAGCCTGCGCATCGTCCGCCAAGACCGGCCCAACGATTGGGCCGGGGTGATCGCGGAGGTCCGGCGGGACCTGGCGGCGTTGGCGTGCCGGCCGGTCGTGCGCCCGCCCGCACGGTTGACGCGGCCGACGGCACCCGCGCCGCGCGCCTGCAAGGCTTGCGGCACCCCCTCCCCGATCATGGGATCGGTTGATTTCAACAAGAACTGCGAGGACCGGCGGCGGGCCGCGCTGCCGTTGTCCGGCCGGCCCGTCGCTTATCACCGCTGCCCCGCCTGCGCGCTGGTGTTCACCGGCGACTTTGATGCCTGGGACCAGGAGGATTTCCGCACCCACATCTACAACGACGGCTACGCCGACGTGGACCCGGACTTCTCCGGCAGCCGCCCCGCGGCCTCGGCGGAGCTGATCGGCAAGCTGTTCGGCCCGGCGTGCCATGGCCTCGACGTGCTGGACTTCGGCGGCGGGCATGGAGTCTTGGCGACGCTGCTGACCCGCCAACACGGCATGGTGGCGGAAGTTTACGACCCGTTCAACCCAGCGTGCGACGTGGCGCCGGAGCGTCAGTATTCCCTGGTGACTTGTTTCGAAGTGCTGGAGCACACGCCCGATCCTCGGGCCACGATCCGCGAAGTTGCGGCCCGGGTCCAGGAGAACGGCGTCGTCGTGTTCTCGACCCTGCTGCAGCCCGGCGATTTCACGCAGCGCGGGCTGAACTGGTGGTACGTGGCACCGCGGAACGGTCATGTGACGATCTACTCGGCACAGAGCCTGCGTGCCCTGTGGGCGGAACAGGGCTTCAAGGTGATCAGCCACGGCGACGGCCTGCACGTCGCATATCGGACCTTGCCGGCGTTCGCGGAGGGCCTTGTCCCGCGCGCGCTTTGAGCGGCACCCTCCGGCGTGGCGGCGCTGCCGCACTGGGGTGGGGAGATTACCGTGAGCACAGCCGATTGGGGCCGCATGAGCCGTGCGGAGCGGGACGCCGCCTACAACAACACCGCCGCCTGCCCCGGCGGCCCCGCCTATATGGACGCCCTGCGCGCGGACTCCGCGGCGTTCCGCGCGGCGCGTCCGCAGCATCTGAACCTTGCCTATGGCGCCACGCAACGCGAGGCCTGGGACCTGTTTCCCGGCCCGCCCGGGTCGGATTGCCTGGTGTTCATCCACGGCGGCTACTGGCAGCGCAACGACCGCGAAGGGGCGGCGGCGCTGATGGAGGGCGCGCTGGCGTCCGGGTGGTCGGCGGCGCTGCCGGGTTACACGCTGGCGCCGGATGCGTCGCTCGCGGCCATCGTCGGGCAGATCCATGCCGCGTTCGACTGGCTGGCCCGGCACGGCGCGGCGCACGGGATCACCGGGCGCATCGTGGCGTCGGGATGGTCCGCGGGCGGGCACCTCGCTGCCATGGCGCTGTCCCACCCGGCGGTCGCGGCGGCCCTGCCCATCTCCGGCGTGTTCGAGCTGGGTCCGCTGCGCGACACCTATCAGAACGAGAAGCTGTCCCTCACCGACGAGGAGATTGCCACCCTGTCCCCGCTGCGCCTGCCCGCGCCGGACAAGCCGATGAGCGTGGCCTATGGCAGCGCCGAGCTGCCGGCGCTGGTCGCCGACAGC
>CALMAB010000390.1 GCA_937858325.1 uncultured Acetobacteraceae bacterium | reverse complement strand
ACCCAACCCGGAGCCGCCGGCCGTGCGTCCTGACCTCGCCGCGCCCGAACCGAACGCCGCACCGGAAACGGCTGAGCCGGAGGAGCCGCCACAGCCGCAGCCGGTCCCGCAGCCTGCCGAGCCTGCTCCTGCGCCCAGCCCGGAGCCGCCTGCGGTGCGGCTTGCCGAGCCGGAACCTGTGGCGCCCCCGCTGTCGCCGCAAACCCTTGCGCCCGACCTGCCGCCCTTGGTGCCGCCATCGCCGCTGCCCCCCGTGCCAACGCCGCCGCCTCGGCAACAGGCGCTGCAGCGCCCAGCGCCCGGCACGTTTGCGGCGCCGATGGACCTGAACTTTGGCCGGGCTGCCGCCCGTGCGCCGTCGCCCCGCGCCGCCGGGTCGTCGCGTGCCATCGATTTCTCGCTGGGAGCGCCGAAACCCGGCCCCAACAAGAGCGAGGCGTTCTATGACATCCGGGCCAAGAACATCGGCGCCGACTGGGCGCAGGGTTTGGCGGTTTACTGGCGCCAGCACCGCTACTACCCGCAGCAGGCAGCGCAGAACGGCGAGGACGGGACGGTTGAGATCGAAATTGTGGTGAACCGGCTGGGCCGGGTTGAGTCGGTGGAAATCCTACGCCGCTCCGGCTCTTCCTGGCTCGACATGGCCGCGGTCGGCACTTGGCGCAACGCGCAGTTGGCGCCGTTGCCGGCCGAGAACACTGACCGGACCATTACCATCCCGCTGACCATCAACTACCTGCTGATCCGCTGACTTGAAGCGACCCGCATGGCCCCGTTGCAGGCGCCAGCGCGGTTTGGTAATCTTGAAGAATGCGGATGTAGCTCAGTTGGTAGAGCGTCAGATTTCCAATCTGAATGTCGCGAGTTCGAACCTCGTCGTCCGCTCCAAGCTTCTCATTGATTGCAAATAGAAATTCGTCGAGCGCCGGCATCATAAGCGTCGTCGTCGCGCCATATTGGAATCGTGTAACTCGAACGGCGGTAAGCTTGGCGTCAGGGAATAGCCAGTCTCGCTAGGGCAGTCTTCACAAACTCAGCGTCTTGCTGGGTCTGCCGGATAATGTGTCCGGCAACGTCTCGGGCCTGTTCCTCCGTCCACAGGCTCGCGTCGTCGCGGTGATCGCTGAACATCCCTCCGCTTTTGGCTTGTGCGAGCATTTCCATGCCGGCAGCCGGCCCGGCCACTTGGACCAGAAGGTCATCGACCCGGCCCTCGAACTCTTCGAAGGATTTCATCGTCGCAACTCCTCTCGTTTCGGCCACCCGCGGCCCTGTACTGCCGTCGCTCCGTGAATGCCTGATGATGCGCCTAAGTTGCGTTCCGTCTTGTTTTGAAACATCTCGTCCCGGCTAGGCTCCTCGCACGCCAGGAGAATGCCTCAAGGGCGTCCCGACGTGCCGGCGTGCCGCGGCTTCCCGCAAGCGGCGGGTCCTGTCACCATGGCGGCATGATCCCGACCAGCAACCTCGCCAACTTGCTGTTCCACGCCGCGCAGCGTTATCCGGACCGCCCCGGGCTGTTGCGGGGCGACCAGGTTTGGATCTGGGCCAAGCTGGCCGCCCGCGTTCGCCGGGCTGCCGCGGCCTTGGCGGCGCGGGGCGTCGGCAAGGGCGACCGCGTGTTGGTGCACGCCGTGAACGGCCCGGCGCTGTTCGAGACGATGTGGACCGCTTGGGCGTTGGGCGCCGTTTGGGTGCCGACCAACGTCCGGCTGACCCCGGCCGAGGTCGCCTACCTCGCGCAATCGTCCAGGGCTGCGGCCCATGTCATTGGCGTGGCCTTCCCGGAGCACGCCGAGGCAGCCGCCTCCGCCAACCCGGCGCGGCGCTTGAGCGTCACCATCGGCGAAGGCGCGCTCAGTTGGGACGAGCTGGCCGAGGAACAAGCGGCCTTGGCGGTCCCGGCAGACGTGGACCGGGACGACCCGTGCTGGCTGTTCTACACATCCGGCACCACCGGGCGGCCGAAGGCCGGGGTGCTGACCCATGGGCAGATGGCCTTTGTCACCCTGAGCCACCTTTGCGACCTGATGCCCGGCACGACCGAGCGTGACGTGTCCCTGGTCGTCGCCCCGCTTTCCCACGGAGCCGGCATCCACGCCGTCACCCAGGTGGCCCGCGGCGCCGCAAGCGTCCTGCTTGAGTCCGACGCGCTCGACTGCGCCGAGGCATGGCGCCTGGTGGAGCGGCACCGGGTCACCAACATGTTCACGGTTCCCACGATCCTGACCATGCTGACGCGCGATCCCGCGGTGGACCGGCACGACCATTCGTCGCTGCGCTACGTGGTGTATGCCGGCGCCCCGACGTTCCGCGCTGACCAGCAGCACGCGCTGCGCAAGCTCGGCCGCGTTCTCGTGCAGTATTTCGGGTTGGGCGAGGTGACGGGCAACATCACCGTGCTGCCGCCGCACCTGCACTCGGCCGACGACGACGACCCGGCGACCCCGGCCGGCACCTGCGGCCAGGCCCGCACCGGGATGGAGATCGCGATCTTGGGTCCCGATGGCGCGCGCTTGGGCTTAGGAGAGACCGGGGAGATCGGCGTGCGCGGTCCCGCCGTTTTCCTCGGCTATGCCGACAACCCGGAGGCCACGGCGCAGGCGTTCCGACACGGCTGGTTCCACACCGGCGACATCGGCCGGCTCGACGAGCGCGGATTCCTGTTCATCACCGGGCGCGCATCGGATATGTACATCTCCGGCGGCAGCAACGTGTACCCGCGCGAAGTCGAAGAGGTGCTCATGCTGCACCCGGCCGTGGCCGAAGCCTGCGTCGTCGGGATGCCGCATCCGAAGTGGGGAGAAACCGGCGTGGCCGTCCTGGTGCCGCGCGACGGCGCCTGCATCGACGCCGCCGCGGTCCTGGCGCAATGCGAGGGGCGGCTCGCGAAGTACAAGCGCCCTGCCCGCGTCGTGGTCTGGGACGCGCTTCCGAAATCCGGTTACGGCAAGGTGGTCAAGGCCGATGTGAAGCGGTTGCTGGCCGAACAAGCCAACGCGCCTTGAACCACCCTGAACCCAAGCGCCTTCAGGCTGCCGCCCGCACGGTCACGGCGTCCAACGCCTGGCCGAGATCGGCCAGGATGTCGTCGATGTGCTCGATGCCGATGGACAGCCGCACGTAGCCGGGGCTGACGCCGGTCGCCATCTGCTCTTCCGCCTCGAGTTGCGAGTGTGTCGTGCTCGCGGGGTGGATGGCCAGCGTCCGCGCGTCGCCGATGTTGGCGACGTGCAGCACCATCTGCAGCCGGTCGATGAAGGCCCGGCCCGCATCGGCGCCCCCGGCAAGCTCCAGCCCCACCAGGCCGCCGTAGCCGCCGCGCATGGTTTGCGCCGCCCGTTCGGCCGCGGCGCCGGTCTGCTGAGACGGGTGGATGACCCGCGCCACCTCCGGCCGGGTCAGCAGGAAGTCCACGACGGCCTGCGCATTGCTGCAATGCCGCTCCATGCGCAGCGCCACCGTCTCGATCCCTTGCAGCACCAGGAAGGCGTTGAACGGGCTGAGCGCCGGGCCGAGGTCGCGCAGCAGCGTCACCCGCGCCTTCAGGATGTAGGCGATGGGGCCGAGGGGCTTTGCCGCCTCCACCCAAACGGCGCCATGGTAGCTCGCGTCCGGTTGGTGCAGCGCCGGCTGACGGTCAGGGTAGGCTGCCCAGTCGAAGTTGCCGCCATCGACGATCAGCCCAGCAATCGACGTGCCGTGCCCGCCCAGGTACTTTGTCCCGGAATAGATTATGACCGCCGCCCCGTGGTCGAACGGGCGCACCAGCAACGGCGCCGCCGTGTTGTCCATGATCAGCGGAACGCCGAACCGGCGGCCGATGGCGGCGACCTCGGCGATTGGGAACACCTCCAGCTTCGGGTTCGGCAGGGTCTCCGCATAGTAGGCCCGGGTGCGGTCGTCCGTTGCGCGGGCGAAGGCCTCGGGGTCGGCCGGATCGACGAAGCGGACCTCGATCCCTTGGTCGCGCAGCGTGTTGGCGAACAGGTTCCAGGTGCCGCCGTACAGGTTGGTCGAACTGACGATGTTGTCGCCGACCCGCGCCAGGTTCTGCACCGCGAGCGCCGACGCTGCCTGTCCGGACGCCACCGCCAGCGCCGCGGCGCCGCCTTCCAGCGCCGCCACCCGCTTTTCCAGCACGTCCGCGGTCGGGTTCATGATGCGCGTGTAGATGTTGCCGAGCTGCTTCAGCGCGAACAGGTCGGCGGCGTGCTCCGCATTGTCGAACTGGAAGCTAGTCGTCTGGTAGATCGGCACCGCGACGGCGTTGGTGGCGGGGTCATGGCGCCAGCCGGCGTGCAGGGCCAGGGTTTCGGGGTGCTTGGAATTCATTGGGACGGTCCCTTGTTGGTCGTGCCCGGCACCATAGCCGCGCCGACGTCCCGCACGGAAGCACGAACCCGGAATGCAGCGCCGCGTTGCGTCCGGCAGCACAGGAGAAGCGATCATGGACACCCAAGCGATCAAGCTCGCCGCCGCGGATATCGAGGCGACCCCTTTCCAAATTCCGGGCGCGCAAGGCGAGTTCCGCATCCAGATCCTGAACGAGGATCAGGCCCGGGGCGTCGTGACCACCATCGTGCACCTGCCGCCCGGCGGCGTGATCCCCGCGCACCGGCACCAGGCCGGGGCCGAGATGCACTACGTGCTGGAGGGCGACCTGATCGAGGCCGGGCAGGAGATGGGCGTGGGCGGCTTCCTGACCCATGCGCCGGGCCAGGTACACGGCCCGCACGAGAGCCGGGGCGGCGCCAAGGTGCTGACTGTGCAGCAATGGCAGTCGAAAGACGGCAGCTTCGATTTTGAGCCGGCTTGACCGCGATGGACCAGCCGTTTCCCGAGCTTCCAGCCGGCGCGTTCGACAAGGTTGATCCGTCCCCGGACACCCGGTTCTACGCCCAGGCCAGGCTGGTCACGCACATCGACGACGACACTATCGCCGCGGTGACGGCGCTTTACCGCGACGTGCTGCCGGTCGGGGGTACCGTGCTTGACCTTATGTCCAGCTGGGTCAGCCATTTGCCGGAGGACGTCGCCTACGCCGAGGTGATCGGCCACGGCATGAATGCGCGCGAACTGGCCGCGAACCCCCGGCTGGATCGGTGGTTCGTCCAGGACCTCAACGCCGACCCGGCTCTGCCCTTGCGGCCTGCCAGCGTCGATGCCGCCTGTGTTTGCGTGTCGGTCCAGTATCTTCAGCGCCCGGCCGAGGTGTTCGCCAGCCTTGCCGCCGTGCTGCGGCCCGGCGCGCCGATTGTCATCACCTTCTCGAACCGCTGCTTCCCGACCAAGGCCGTGGCGATCTGGCAGGCGCTGGACGGTTCGGATCAGTGCCGGCTGGTTGAATTGTACCTGCGGCGTGCCGGGTTCCCGACCGTTAAAAGCCATACTCTGCGGGACGGCCACCGCGGCGACCCGCTTTGGGCAGTAATCGGACGAACTGCGATTTAAGACGTGGTGGGCGCCGTAGGGATCGAACCTACGACCCGCTGATTAAGAGTCAGCTGCTCTACCAACTGAGCTAGGCGCCCACTGGTCCCGGCTATAGCAGCGTCGCCCAGCCTTGCAAAGCCGTGCCGTCCTCATGGCTTGCATCGCAAGGCTGCCCCGTGTTTGCTGCAATGCCGGTGCAGTCGCGCCATCGAACGAGGGGGTATGGTGGCCTACGCTTTGCAGCAGCTTATCAACGGCGTCACGTTGGGCATGATCTATGGGCTGATCGCGGTGGGCTACACGATGGTGTACGGCATCATCGGGATGATCAACTTCGCTCACGGCGACGTGTTCATGATCGGCGCCTTCCTGTCGCTGATCTCGCTGACCCTGCTCGGGGCATTCGGCCTGACGTTCGTGCCGTTGGCGCTGGCTTTGACCTTGGTGCTGGCCGTGGCGCTGGCCGCGCTGTATGGCTGGACGCTGGAACGGGTGGCCTACCGCCCGCTGCGCGGATCGTTCCGCTTGGCGCCGCTGATTTCGGCCATCGGCATGTCCATCGTGCTGCAGCAATACATCCAGATCGCGCAGGGCGCGAAGAATAAGCCGATCCTGCCTCCGTTGCCCGGCGGCCTGCGCCTGATGGAAAGCGATGGGCTGGTGGTCCAGGTCACCTGGACGCGGCTGCTGATCGTGGTCGTCACCTTGGCCGTGCTGGGAGCCTTCACCTGGCTGGTGTCGGCCACGCCGCTGGGCCGCGCCATGCGGGCCTGCGAACAGGACACCAAGATGGCCGCGCTGCTGGGTATCAACGTGGACCGCACTATTAGCTTCACTTTCGTGATCGGCGCGGCGCTGGCCGCGGTCGCCGGCTTCATGTTCCTGCTGAACTATGGGGTGATCGACTTCTTCATCGGGTTCGTCGCCGGGGTGAAGGCGTTCACCGCCGCCGTGCTGGGCGGCATCGGATCGCTGCCCGGCGCCGTGCTGGGCGGGCTGCTGATCGGCCTGATCGAGACGTTCTGGTCCGCCTACTTCTCCGTCGAGTACAAGGACGTTGCCGCCTTCTCCATCTTGATCCTGGTCCTGATCTTCATGCCAACCGGCCTGCTGGGGCGCAAGGACGTGGAGAAGGTATGAGCGCCACGAACGTCGCTCCCACAGGCACCGACGATCCCGGGTCCCGCCAGTTGCTGCGCCGCATCTCCAAGTCGGTGGCGGGGGGCAACCCGTTCGCGGACGCCGCCCTGTCTGCGTTGGTGGCGTTCGGGCTGTTCGCCGCGCTGATCGGCCTGCGGACAGACAGTGGACCCGTGGGCCTGGTACTGACGCCGCGGCCGTGGGCGCTTGCGGGCTGGGTCGGGGCGGTGTTTCTCGTCCGCCTGCTGGTGCTGCTCTGGCGTCAGCGCACCCGGCCGGCCCAAGCCTACGCCGAGAACCGGCGCCTCGCCGAGGGGCTTGCACACTTGTCCCGGCTGCTGGCGCCTGCCTTGCTGCTGTTGGCCTTGGCGCTGCCGAGCTTCGCGGACCGCAGCTACCTCGATCTCGGCGTGCTGGTGCTGACCTACGTCATGCTGGGCTGGGGCTTGAACGTGGTGGTGGGCTTGGCCGGCCTGCTCGACCTCGGCTACGTCGCGTTCTACGCGGTGGGGGCATACACCTACGCCATTTTCTCCACCCAGTTCGGCCTGGGCTTCTGGACCTGCCTTCCGCTGGCGGGCGCGCTTGCGGCGTTGTGGGGCGTCATGCTGGGCTTCCCCGTGCTGCGGCTGCGCGGGGACTACCTGGCCATCGTCACCCTGGCCTTTGGCGAGATCATCCGCATCCTGCTGATCAATTGGGCCAGCCTGACCGGTGGGCCGAACGGCATCAGCGGCATTCCCCGCCCGACCCTGTTCGGCCTGCGCTTCGATGCTTCGGGCGGCCCGGACACCTTTGCCGGGTATTTCGGGCTTGAGTACAGCCCGACCCAACGGGCCGTGTTCCTGTACTACGTGATCCTGGCCTTGGCGCTGCTGACCAACTGGTTCACCCTGCGCCTGCGCCGCGTCGCCTTGGGCCGAGCCTGGGAAGCGTTGCGCGAGGACGAGATCGCCTGCCGGTCGCTCGGCATCAACGTCACTGCGACCAAGCTGACCGCCTTTGCCATCGGTGCGACGTTCGGCGGCTTCGCCGGCGCCTTCTTCGCCACCCGCGCCGCGTTTGTCAGCCCGGAAAGCTTCACCTTTATCGAGAGCGCCATTGTGCTGGCGGTGGTGGTGCTGGGCGGCCTCGGCTCACAGTTCGGGGTGGTGCTGTCCGCCCTGGTCATGATCGGCGGGCTGGAAATGCTGCGCAACGCGCTGAGCGAGCTGGCCTCCGGCGGCTACCTTGGGCCGCTCGGCGCCCTGGTGCCGGATCCCGGGCAGTACCGGATGCTGATCTTCGGCCTGGCCCTGGTGGTCGTCATGGTGCTGCGTCCCCGCGGCCTGGTGTCCGGCCGGACCCCGAGCGTGGCGCTCGGCCGTCGCCGTGAGATCTCGGCCGAACTGGTGGCGGAAGGCCGTGGATAGTCCCCTGCTGCAGGTCACTGACCTGACGATGCGCTTCGGCGGGCTGACGGCGGTGAACGCCTTGTCGTTCGAGGCGCGGCGTGGCGAGATCACCTCGGTCATCGGCCCGAACGGCGCGGGCAAGACCACGGTGTTCAACTGCATCACCGGGTTCTACCGGCCCACCTCCGGCGACATCGCGCTGACCCACCCGGACGGCGCGGCGTTCCGGTTGCAGATCCTGCCGGGCCACCGCATCGCTCGGCGCGCCCGCGTTGCACGCACTTTCCAGAACATCCGTCTGTTCGCCGGCATGACGGTGCTGGAGAACCTGCTGGTGGCGCAGCACAACGCGCTGATGCCCAACGTGGCCTCCGGCCTGCTCGCCGTGTTCGGCCTGGGCGGGCACCGCGCGGCGGAAGCCGTCGCCATCGACCGCGCCCGTGGCTGGCTTGACCGCATCAACCTGCTGCCCCGCGCTGACGACCCAGCGGGCGCCCTGCCCTACGGCGACCAGCGCCGGCTGGAGATCGCCCGCGCCATGTGCACGGCCCCGGTGCTGCTGTGCCTGGACGAACCCGCGGCCGGGCTGAACCCTCGGGAAAGCGATGCGCTGGCGGAGCTGCTCAAGACCATCCAAGCGGACGGCTGCTCGGTGCTGCTGATCGAGCACGACATGGGCGTCGTCATGCGCATCTCGGACCACATCGTCGTGCTCGACCACGGAAGCCGCATCAGCGACGGCGATCCGGCCCATGTCCGCGCCGACCCGAGCGTGATCGCCGCCTACCTCGGTGAGGGCGACGAGGACGATCCCGACGTGCCGCTTGCGGCAGTGCCCGACGGATCGCTGGCCGCCGCGTCATGAGCGGGCCGCTGCTCAAGCTGTCCGGCGTCACCGCGTTCTATGGCGCGATCCAAGCGCTGAAGGGCGTGGATCTGGAGGTGGCGCCCGGCGAGATCGTCACCCTGATCGGCGCGAACGGCGCGGGCAAGAGCACGCTGATGATGACGATCTGCGGCAGCCCGCACGCACGGCATGGCCAAATCCTCTATGACGGCCGCGACATCACCGCCCTGCCGACGCACGAGATCATGCACATGGGCCTGGCCCAATCGCCCGAAGGACGCCGCATCTTCGGCCGCATGACGGTGCACGAGAACCTGCTGATGGGCGCGCAGGTCGTCGCCATGCGCAACTACGCTGCGACCCGGGACATGGTGTTCACCCTGTTCCCCCGCTTGAAAGAGCGCTTAACCCAGCGCGGCGGCACTTTGTCGGGCGGCGAGCAGCAGATGCTCGCTATCGGCCGCGCGCTGATGAGCCAGCCGCGCCTGCTGCTGCTCGACGAGCCGAGCCTGGGCCTGGCGCCGCTGGTGGTGCGGCAGATCTTCGGCGCGATCCGCCAGTTGAACCGGGACACGGGACTGACGGTGCTGCTGGTGGAGCAGAACGCCTTCCAGGCCCTTCGCCTTGCGCACCGTGGCTACGTGCTGGTCAACGGGGCCGTCACCATGGCCGGGTCCGGCGCCGAACTGTTGGCGCGGCCGGAAATCCGCGCCGCTTACCTGGAGGGTGGTCATTAGCCCCCCTTCCCTGCCCCCTGGCTCTCGCATAGGGTGCATTTCGCATCAATAAAGGAACGTGACCATGCTTCGCAGAACCCTGGTCGCCAGCGCCGCCGTGCTGGCTGTCACCTTCTCCGGCGCCGCGGCGCAGGCACAGATCCGCATCGCGACCGTGGGGCCGATGACCGGCAGCAACGCCACCTTTGGTTCGCAACTGAAGGCCGGCGCCGAGCAAGCCGTGGCCGACATCAACAAGGCGGGCGGCGTCAACGGCCAGCAACTCGTGCTTGAGATCGGCGACGACGCCTGCGACCCGAAGCAGGCAGTGTCGGTGGCGAACCAGATGGCAAGCCGCAAGGTCGCGTTCGTCGCCGGCCACTTCTGTTCGAGCAGCTCGATCCCGGCCAACAAAGTGTATGCGGAAGAGGGCATCCTGCAGATCACCCCGGCCAGCACGAACCCCAAGCTGACGGATGAGGGCGGTTGGAACACGTTCCGCGTCTGCGGCCGCGACGACCAGCAAGGCATCGTAGCCGGCAACTACCTGGCCAAGGAGTTCAAGGGCAAGAAGATCGCAATCCTGAACGACAACACGGCCTACGGCAAAGGCTTAGCCGACGAGACCAAGAAATCCCTGAACGGAAACGGCGTGACCGAGGCGATGTATGCCGCCTACACGCCCGGCGAGCGCGACTATTCCGCCATTGTCAGCCGCATGAAGCAGGCCGGGATTGATGTCATCTACATCGGCGGCTACCACACCGAGACTGGGTTGATTGCGCGCCAGGCGCAGGAACAAGGCATGAAGGTGACCATCGTCGGCGGCGACGCGCTCGCAACCAACGAATTCTGGCAAATCGCCGGGCCGGCAGGCGAGAATGCTTTGATGACCTTCCCGTCTGACCCGCAGAAGCGCCCAACCGCAAATGCGGTGGTGGCGGAGTTCAAGGCCAAGGGCGTGGACCCAGAAGGCTACACGCTTTACACCTATGCGGCGATCCAGGTGTGGGCGGAGGCCGCGAAGAAGGCTGGCTCCACCGATGCCAAGAAAGTCGCGGCTGCCCTGCACAGTGGCACCTGGAGCAGCGTGCTAGGCGACATCACCTTTGACAAGAAGGGTGACGTCACGAAGTCCGATTACGTGTTCTACGTTTGGAAGAACGGCAAGTACGCCGAGATGTAACCCGCGGTAGCACTTTGTAAGGCCCACTCTTGGCCTGGGCCGTTCTGGCTCAGGCCGTGACCGTGACGCGGTGGTAGGAGCGGCCGAAGTAGATCAGGCCCTCGTGCGCGTCGCTGGCTTGGATCGCATCGACCTCGCAGAAGAACACGTTGTGGGTGCCGACCTCCGCCACCTGGGTGATCCGGCAGTCGAACGAAACCACGGCGTCGGACAACACCGGCGCGCCCGTCGCCAAGGTGATCCAATCGGCCTGGGCGAACCGCTCCGGCATCGTGTGCGGCGTGAACCCAGCGAAGATCGATGACAGCGCCTCCTGCGAGGCGGCGAGCGTATTGACGCAAAGCACGGCGTTGGCCTTGAACGCCTCGTTTGAGTCGCTGTTGCGGTTCATGCAGACCAGCAACGTCGGAGGGTCATCGGTGACGCTGCATACAGCTGAAGCAGTGAAGGCGCACCGGCCGCCTGGTCCGTCCGACGTGATGACGCTGACCGCGGCGCCAAGCCGGGCCATTGCGTTGCGATAACTTTCCCGGTCAACCAACCCTGCACCTCATCTGCATCCATCAAGAGATGGCAAAGGCGCGGCGGGAATAGAAGGGGCCAAACGAAAACGGGCGCCGCATGGGCGCCCGCTCCGTATCTTCATGCGGCAGAAGCTAGATCTTGTCTGCAGCGTCGCGGACCGTGTCTTTCGCGCCGCCAACTGCGCTCTCGGTCTTACCGGCGACCTTGTCAGCCTTGCCCTCGGCTTCCAGCTTCTCGTCGCCCGTAACCTTGCCGGCGCCTTCCTTGACGGCACCTTTGACCTTGTCCCAGGCGCCCTGCACTCGGTTTTCGTCAACCATGAGTTTGCTCCCTCGCAGCATTATGCTGCTGCCGTTGCAACGCCGCCGCCCCTGCAAGGTTTCGCCGGGGGTAGAGGTTGACACGGTGGAGAGCAGTCGAGCGACCGCCTCCAAGGACCGCCTTTCTAAATCGACGCCCGGAGACGCTTCGACCGCTGCGGCCCTGACCACCAGGTCGCTACCACCAGCAGGTCATGGTGCCAAGGATTGCATCTACTGTGCCGTGGCGCTCGCTTCGCTGCGCGTCGCGCCAACCCGGGCAGCCAAGGCCGCCGCCATGAACCCGTCCAGCGCCCCGTCCAACACGGCGTCGGGGTTGCCGGTCTCGACGCCGGTGCGCAGGTCCTTCACCAACTGGTAGGGCGCGAGCACGTAGCTGCGGATTTGGTGGCCCCAGCCGATGTCGGTCTTGGCGTTCTCCTGCGCCGTCGCGGCGGCTTCGCGGCGCTGCAGCTCGGCCTCGTACAGCCGGGCCTTCAGCATGGTCATCGCCGTGGCCCGGTTGCGGTGCTGGCTGCGGTCGGTTTGGCAGGCCACGACGATGCCCGTGGGCATGTGGGTGATGCGGATGGCGCTTTCCGTCTTGTTGACGTGCTGTCCCCCGGCGCCGCTCGCTCGGAACGTGTCGATCTTCAGGTCGCTCTCGTTCACCTCGACCTCGATGGTGTCATCGACGACCGGGTAAACCCAGACGCTGGCGAAGCTCGTTTGCCGCCGCGCCGCGCTGTCGAACGGGCTGATCCGCACCAGGCGATGCACCCCGGCCTCAGTCTTCAGCCAGCCATAGGCGTTGGGTCCGCTCACCTGCATGGTGGCCGACTTGATGCCGGCCTGCTCGCCCTCGCTCTGCTCCATGAGCTGCACCTTGTAGCCGTGCTGCTCGGCCCAGCGGAAGTACATGCGGGCCAGCATCTCGGCCCAGTCCTGCGCCTCGGTCCCGCCCGCGCCGGAGTTGACCTCCAGGAAGGCGTCGCGGGCATCGGCCTCGCCGGACAGCAGGCTTTCGACCTCGCGTCGCTTTGCCTCCTCCAACAAGCTGCGCAGCGTCGCCATCCCGTCCGTGACCATCGCCTGATCGCCCTCGGCGTCGGCCATGTCGATCAGGTCGAGCGTATCGGCAGCGTCGCTTTCAAGCTTCTGCAGTCCCTCGATGGCGCCGGCCAGACGATTGCGCTCCCGCATCAAGGCTTGGGCGGCCGCGGCGTCGTTCCACAGCGCCGGGTCCTCGGACAGCGCGTTGAGTTCGTCTAGGCGCGCGATGGAAGCATCCCAGTCAAAGATGCCTCCTCAGCAGCGCGAATGTCTGCTTGAGCTGTTGGTTCAACGCTTCGGATTCAGTCGTCATCGCCTGTCGCCTGTTGCGAAACCGCCGCTAATACAACCCGCCCATGCCGCTGTCGATGCCAAGGCCCGGGTTTTCGCTGACCGCGACGCCGCTGGAGCTTTCGCCGCCGCCGACTGTGCCCTGCGAACCGCCGGGTTCCTGGCCGGGCTTCCACGCATCCGTTACCCGGCCGTTGCCGCTGTCCCATGCCGCCATCCTCACCCCGTCCGGCGCCCGGAACGCGAGCGAGGGCCGGGTCTTGAGCGCCGCCGCCATGTAGTCGTGCCAGATCGGGGCGGAGATGGCGCCGCCGGTTTCCTTGTCGCCAAGGCTGGTGTTGTCATCGAAGCCCACCCAAACGGCGGTCACCAGGTCGGGCGTGAAGCCCACGAACCATGCGTCGTTGAAGTCCTGGCTGGTCCCGGTCTTGCCGGCAATCGCGCGGTTCAGCCCGGCGCCCGCCGCAACCCCGCTCCCGCGAGATACGACGCCCTGCATCATCGTCACCAACTGGAACGTGCTCGCCGGGTCGGCCACCTGCTTGCGCCCGTCAGCGATGACCGGGAGCTTGCCTGGATCGCCGCAGCCGCGGCATTCCAGCCCGCCAGCCCGCCAGATCACCTTGCCGTCCCGGTCCTGCACGGAGTCCACCAGCGACGGGAAGACTTCCCGGCCGCCCATCGCCAGCCCGGCATAGGCGGCGGCCTGGCGCAGCACCGTCGTTTCCACCGCGCCGAGCGATGCCGGCAGCACGCGCGGCATCCCGTCCACGACGTGGAAGGCAACCGCCGTCTGCGCCACGGCCTCCATGCCCACCTTCTCCGCCAAACGGACGGTCACGAGGTTCAGCGACCGCTCCAACGCGACCCGCATCGGCGTCGGGCCGTTGAAGGTCATGCCGTAGTTGTTGGGCTTCCACACCCCTTGCGCCCCAAGGTTCTGCACATAAGGCGCGTCCAGCACCCGTTGGCTCGGCGACAACCCGGTCTCCAACGCCGTCAGATACACGAACGGCTTGAACGAGCTGCCGGGCTGCCGTTGCGCCTGGGTCGCGCGGTTGAACTGGCTGGCCTCGAAGCTCCAACCGCCGGACATCGCCAGCACGCGGCCGGTCACGGGATCAAGCGACACCAGCGCGCCCTGCACGGCCGGAACCTGGCGCAGCTGCAGACGCTCCGGCCGGCCAGGCGTGCGGCCCTGCGCCGCGTTGGCCGGCGCCAGTTCCGCCATGACGACATCGCCGACCTGCAGCACGTCGCCGATGCGCCGCGGCACCGGTCCCAACCCTTGGGCCTGCACCGACCGCGCCCATGCGAGGTCGGACAGCAGCATGGGGGAGGTGTGCATCGCGCTGCCGAGGCCACGGTCGAGCCAGCCGAGCTTCGCCTCGTCGTTCGTGGCCTCGAGCACCACCGCCAGCGTCCATTCCGGCAACATGCCTGGCGGATGCGCCAGCGCCGCCAAGCGATAGTTCCAGTTGGGCCTGGTGCCGGGTCCGGCGTCCAGATGCGCAACGGCGCCGCGCCAGCCGCCGCGGGCGCGGTCATAGGCCAGCAGGCCGCGGCGCAGCGCCCGGTCCGCTGCGGACTGCAGGGCGGGATCGAGGCTGGTGCGGATCACGTAGCCGCCCTGGGTTGTCGCGTCGGCGCCGAAGCGGTCAACCAACTGCCTGCGCACCTCCTCCCCAAACCAATCGGCGCCGGCGACGGTCTCCGGCCGGCGGAACGCGGCGGGGCGGATCGGTGACGCCTTGGCGTCGCTGGCCTGGACGGGCGTGATGGCGCGATCTTCCGCCATGCGGTCGATCACCCAGTCGCGCCGGGCCTTGGCGGCGTCGGCAAAACGGAACGGGTTGTAGTTGTTGGGCGCCTTGGGCAGCGCCGCGAGGAATGCGGCTTCCGGCAAGGTCAGCTCATCCAGGCCCTTGTTGAAGTAGGCCTGCGCGGCGGCGGCGACGCCATAGGATTGCAGGCCGAGGTAGATCTCGTTCAGATAGAGCTCGAGCACGTGCTCCTTGCTCATCGACTGGTCGATGCGGACCGCGAGGATCAGCTCCTTGATCTTGCGGGCAATCGAGACCTCGTTGCCCAGCAGCATGTTTTTGGCGACCTGCTGCGTGATGGTCGAGGCGCCGATGGGCCGCCTGCCCTGGCCGTACTGCATCAAGTCCATCCAGCCGGCGCGGGCAATCGCTACGGGATCGACGCCGCGGTGGCTCCAGAACTTCTGGTCCTCGGCCGACAGGAAGGCCTGCTTCACCACGTCGGGGATGGCGCTGATCGGCACGAAGATGCGGCGCTCGGTGGCGAGTTCGGCAATGAGACGGCTATCCCCGGCGTAAACCCGGCTCATGACGCGCGGCTGGTAATGGCGCAGTCCGTCAAGCGTCGGCAGGTCGGCGGCGTAGCGTTCGTAGGTCTGCCAGGCGAACAACCCGCCGACGAGCGCCGTCAAAGTCCCGACCACGAACAGACCGGCAGCCACCCGGCGCAGCCAGCGGAACCGCGGGCGCTTCGGCTTTGCCCCGGGACCGCCCAACACCGGCGCCCGGCCGCGCCCCTCGTTCTGACCGTCCATTAAAGTACCTCTGTTCCAGCCGATCTAGCCGCTGACCCGCGCGCTGCCGCTCAAAAAGGCGTCCACGGCGCATTGTAGCGCCGTCGCCACGCGGGCGCGATGGTCCGAACGGCGCAAAGCGGCCTCATCCTGCGGATTCGACATGAAGCCCATCTCGACCAGCACGCTCGGGATGTCCGCCGCGCGCAGCACCATGAACTTGGCCTGACGCGCCGGGTGCGGAAGCATCCCGACACCCGGCTGCAGCGCGCCGACGAGGCGCCGGGCCATCCGCGCCGAGCCAGCCTGCGTTTCCTGACGGACGAGGCTGCCCAGGATATTGGCGATGGCGGGCGGCACGTCCCGGAAGTTCGGGCCGCCAAAGCGGTCGGCGCTGTTCTCGCGCCGGGCAAGCGCCGCGGTTTGCGCGTCGGATGCGGTGTCGGACAAGGTATAAACGCTGGCGCCGCGCACCCGCGGGTCGGCCAGCGCGTCCGCATGCAGCGACATGAACAGCGCGGCGCCCCGGCTTTGCGCGAACCCGACGCGGTCGCGTAGCGGGACGAAGGCGTCGCGGCTGCGCGTCAACGCCACCCGGCATTGGCCGGACTGCTCGAGCTGCCGCTTCAGCTCCAGCGCGGCGGCAAACGCCACGTGCTTCTCATACGTGCCGGACACGCCAATCGCGCCGGGGTCCTTGCCGCCATGGCCAGGGTCCAGAACGACGAGCGGCAGGTGAGGCCCGGCGCGCGCCGGGCGCGGCGGCGTGCGCGCGGCAGCAAGGCTGGAGCCGCCGGACATGGCCGCCATGGCGGCGAGCAAGGCTCGGCGGGACAGGATGCAGGCTTGAGCCATGAAACTTGATATCACAGGAGCTTGACAGTCCACACGCGCTTCTTATGGCCGTCTGGTTGAGCAGCCTTGCAGACACAACCGGATTGCGCCATGTTCGTAACGCTCCGGCGATGCGACACCGGCGAGACAGCCTGCTTGCGGCCCGGTCCGAATGGACCCGTCTGCAATCCTGAGTAGCGACCTTGCCCCATCGCACCGCTGCCCGCGCCGCGCGATTTCGCGCGCCGGGTCCGTCCAGCAGGCCCCTCGCCACGAGGCACCGGGCACATGGACAAGGGCTGATGCCTCACCTGGGCAGCGCCGCCGTTTGCTGGCAGCGCTGGCCCGCTCGCCAGGAAGCTGATGCTGATCGCCGTGCCCGTCCACCCCCTATCCGGACTGAACACGTCGCAGCCTGCCCTCGGCCGCAGCGGAACCCCGTCTCCCCCCTTCTGCCGCCGCCGCGCCGTGCTCCGCACGCGCGTGCCCCCGGCGCACCGGAGTTCAACACACGATGACGAAACGCATGCTGATCGACAGCACCCACGCCGAAGAAACCCGCGTGGTGGTGCTGGAAGGTAACCGCCTCGAAGACTTCGACGTCGAGACATCCACCAAGCAGCAGCTCAAGGGCAACATCTACCTCGCCAAGGTCGTGCGCGTCGAGCCGAGCCTGCAGGCGGCCTTTGTCGAGTATGGTGGCGGCCGGCACGGTTTCCTGGCCTTCGGCGAAATCCACCCGGACTACTACCAGATCCCCGTTGCCGACCGTCAGCGCCTGCTGGAAATGCAGGAAGCGGAGGCGCGCGAGGACGAGGACGCCGAGGACCGCGCCGCCGCCCGCGATGCCGCCCTGGCAGCCCGGCCAACCGCCCCGGACGTGGTCCAGGTGTCCGGCGTGATCGACATCCCCGACCTGGTCGCCCCGGCGAACACGGTGGACGCAGCCGTAGAAGCCTCCTACGCCGCACAGGCCGATCCGGAGTTGGCCGAGGAGGCGCTGCCCCGCGAAGACCAGGTGGCCCAGGCCGCCGCGGTGAGCCAGGATATCCTCGTCGCCCCACATGAAGCGGAGACGCTGTTTCCGGACGACGCGCCGCTGCCCGAGATCATCCTCCCGGACTTGCCGGAAGAAACGGGTGCCGATATGGCGCCAGAAGCCACCCAAGCGGAAACCGCCGCGGAGCCGGCGCCCGTGCCGGCACCGTTGGCGAACGGCGAAGCCGCAGAGCCTGTTTCCCACCTTCCCAACGGCGCTGCATCCGATCAGCCCATCGAGACGGGCCTTGAGACCGCCGAGCCGCCGCCGGAGTCGATCGGCGGCGAGACGGAGGAGCCGCGCGAGCAACGGGCGGCCCCGCGGTTCCTGCGCAACTACAAGATCCAGGAAGTGATCCGCCGCCGCCAGATCCTGCTGGTCCAGGTCGTCAAGGAGGAGCGCGGCACCAAGGGCGCGGCGCTGACCACCTACATCTCGCTTGCCGGACGGTTCTCCGTGCTGATGCCGAACTCGCCCCGGGGCGGCGGCATCTCGCGCAAGATCACCTCCGCCGCCGACCGCCGCCGCTTGAAGGAGGTCACGGCCGAGCTGGACCTGCCGCGCGGCATGGGCCTGATCGTCCGCACCGCCGGCGCCAACCGGCCGAAGCCTGAAATCATCCGGGATTGCGAGTACCTGCTCAACCAGTGGGACCAGATCCGCGACCTGACGATGAAGTCGGTCGCGCCCGCGCTGATCTACGAGGAAGCGAACCTCATCAAGCGCGCCATCCGCGACGTGTACTCGCGCGATGTCGATGACATCCTGGTGGACGGCGAGCAGGGCTGGCGGGCGGCGCGCGACTTCATGCGGATGCTGATGCCGACCCACGCCCGCAAGGTGCAGCTGTGGCGGGACCCGCAGCCGCTGTTCGTCAAGGCGCAGGTCGAGGCGCAGCTCGACGCCATGCTGTCGCCCACCGTGCAGCTCCGCTCCGGCGGCTACCTGGTGATCAACCAGACCGAGGCCTTGGTCGCCATCGACGTGAACTCCGGCCGCAGCACGCGGGAGCGGGGCATCGAGGAAACCGCGCTCAAGACCAACATGGAAGCGGCGGAAGAGGCGGCGCGCCAGCTTCGGCTGCGCGACCTGGCCGGGCTGATCGTGATCGATTTCATCGACATGGAGAACCGGCGCAACATCGCCGCGGTGGAACGGCGGTTGAAGGACGCGCTCAAGAACGACCGGGCGCGCATTCAGGTCGGCTCCATCAGCCATTTCGGCCTGATGGAGATGAGCCGGCAGCGCCTGCGCCCGTCGCTTGCCGAGACGAGCCTAGTCATGTGCCCGCATTGCGCCGGGACCGGCCAGGTGCGCAGCACCGAGAGCGCCGCGCTGCATGTCCTGCGCGGCATCGAGGAGGAGGGTGCGAAGCGGCGCGCGGCCGAGATCACGGTGCACGTGGCCGGGCCGATTGCGCTGTACGTGCTGAACCACAAGCGGGTGCGGCTCGCGGAGATCGAGGCCCGTTACGGCATGCACGTTTCCTTCGCGGCGGACGACACGCTGCTGCCGCCGACGATGCGGATCGAGCGTCTGCGGGCGCAAACCGCGTCGGAACTGCCCGCGCCGATTTCGCAGCTCGCCCCGCCGGAGCCGTTCGAAGATCCCGATGAGGAGGTGGCGGAGCGCGGAGCCGAGGCGGTTGCTGGCGACGAGGCGGACGACGACGATGTGCCCCGTCCCGGCGAAACAGCCGAGGAGGGCGAGCAGCGCAGCAGACGCCGCCGCCGGCGGCGCCGTGGCGGCCGGCGGGTGGACGGAGCGGACGGCGCAGCCGCTGCCAGCGCGAGCGCCGGGCCCGCACCCCCGGGCGGCCCGACCGGG
>CALMAB010000389.1 GCA_937858325.1 uncultured Acetobacteraceae bacterium | reverse complement strand
CGGCCCGGGCGCGGCGGACGGGCTTCAGCCGCTCACGCCAGAACTCCTCGCCAGCCGTTTGACGATCCCGCCAGGCGTTCGCGCGCCCGCCCCTCAGGACACCACACCATGACCAAGCCTGCCGCCCGCGCTTATTCCCTGTCCCAAGCACGGCCGGCCAGGGCAGGCCGCTCGGTCGCGGTCGCGTCCGGCAAGGGCGGGGTGGGCAAGACCTGGTTCGCCATCACGCTCGCGCACGCGATGGCGATGAGCGGCCAGCGGGTGCTGCTGTTCGACGCCGATCTTGGCCTGGCCAACGTGGACATCCAGCTTGGGCTGATGCCGGCTCTGGACCTGGGGTCCGTCGTGTCCGGGGCTGCGACGCTTTCGGACGCGATTGCCGGCTACGCGCCGGGCGGGTTCGACGTGGTGGCGGGCCGGTCCGGCTCCGGGAGCCTTGCCGCGCTCGACTCCGCGGCGCTGGAAGGCCTGCTGTCTGCGCTCGACTCGGCCGCCGCGCAGTATGACGTGGTGCTGCTCGACCTCGGCGCCGGCGTGGACCGTGCGGTCCGGCGCATGGCGTCCTGGGCCGACACGCTGCTGGTGGTCGCGACGGAGGAGCCGACAAGCCTGACGGACGCTTACGCGACGGTGAAGCTGCACGCCGCCGACCGGCCCGGCGGCGACGCGCGCTTGGTGGTGAACCTGTGCAGCACCCCGTCCGCCGGCGAGCGCACCGCCGCGACCTTGACCCGTGCCTGCCACGTGTTCCTTGGACGCACGCCGCCGTTGCTCGGCACGATCCGGCGGGACACCCATGTGCAGGACGCGATACGCCGGCAGAGCCTGCTACTGACCCGCCACCCCAATTGCCCGGCCAGCCTCGACGTCGAGCAGATTGCCGCCAGGATCGCCGGCGCCGGGCCGGCCGGGTGAGATCCTTGGCCAATCCGGGCGGCATGGGGTGTGATTGTCTCTGGAAAGGCCTATCTGCGTGTGAGGGCAGCTCGGCAGCCGAGCTTCGCAGGAGGCGGCATGGTCCTGATCGGTTCCAACCGCGACCTGCGGATCGACTTCTTCCGCGGCGTTGCGCTGTGGTGGATCTTTATGGATCACATCCCCGACAACTGGGTGGCGCAGTTCAGCCTGCGGAACTTCGCGCTGTGCGATGCGACCGAAATCTTCGTGCTGCTGGCCGGATATGCCGCCGGGCTGGCTTACGGTCGCAGCATGGACCGGCACGGGTGGCTTTTCGCGGGCGCGGACGTGCTGCGGCGGGCCTGGGTGCTTTACGTCGCCCACATTTTCCTGTTCGTGGTGTTCAGCGCCCAGGTGTCGTACTCGGCGACGGCATTGGACCGGTCAGAGTACCTGGATGAGATTCACCTCGATGTTCTCGCCGAGGCACCTTATCGGGCTATGCTGGAAGCGTTGTTTTTGACGTTTCAACCGGCTTACCTTAATATTCTTCCGATGTATGTCGCGCTGCTTGCGATGTTTGCCTTAGTGATGCCGTTGCTGCGTGTGCCTTTGCTATTATTCTCTCTGTCATTTGCTGTTTATACTTGGGTCAGGATCACCGGATACAACTTTCCGTCATGGACAGGCGGGGGATGGTACTTCAACCCAGTTGCCTGGCAGCTTCTGTTTGTCATCGGCTCCATTCTCGCCTATGCGCCTCCAAGGTTGCCAGTTCGCCCTGTCTTGATCGACGTCGTATCCGTGTTGGTTGTTGTGGTGGGAATAAGTCTGCTGTGGCTGGTCTGGCCGTATCCGGAAATCACCTCGCAGCTTTCGGCGGGCGCGGCGCGCATTCTCCTGTCGGTGGACAAAGAGGGCCTGCATCCCATGCGGCTGTTATCCATACTCGCGCTGGCTTGGCTGGTGTCTCGAACCGTTTCGGCCCATGCGGCCTGGCTCCGCAGGTGGTTTGCCCGGCCAGTCGTGTTGTGCGGCCAGCACTCGCTGCCGGTGTTCTGCGCCGGCATCTTTCTTTCGTTCTTGGGGCGGCTGGTGATGGAGGAGCGCGCAGATTGGGCGGTGCAGGCGGGGGTCAACATCGCGGGGATCGCGGCCATGGTGGCCGTCGGGGCACTGGCAGCATGGTATCGGCAAAAAGGACGTGTGAGCCGCGCGATGTTGCCGGACTTGCCGAAATCCGGTAACGCAGGCGTGATATGAGCATTCCTGTGATCGGCCGCTTGCTGGTGCTCGCCTTTTTGCTTCATGCAGGGGCGGCGATGTCGATGGTGCCGCAGGATGCCTGCCAGGCCGCGGATGACCTTGCCGGCACGGCGACACCCATTCCAAAAGTCGCAGCCGCGCTGCAGCCCGGCGCCGTTCTTGACGTCTTGGCTGTCGGTTCTGCTACGATGTTTGGGCCGGAAGCGAGCCTCGGTCCCGGCACCATCACCAGCCAGGCGTTCGGGGACGGCGGCAAGCTTTCGTTGCAAGCCAAGCTGTTCGCTGGGCCTGCCTCCGAGCGGGCGTTTCCGCTGCAAATGGTCAAGGAGCTGCGGGGGACCATCCCGGGCCTCGATATCAAGATGACGGTCCGAGGCGGCCGCAACTTGCTGGCGACCGACATGCTCGACCTGCTTCGGTCCGAGCTGGCCAGCCACCATTATGATCTGGTGCTGTGGCAAACCGGAACCGTCGAGGCGGTGCGCAACGTCCCGCCGGGCGAGTTCGGGCAAACCCTGTCCGAAGGCGTGGAAGCCGTCGCGAACGCCGGCGCCAACCTTGTCCTGATCGATCCGCAGTTCAGCCGCTTTCTTCAAACCAGCAGCAACGTCGAACCCTACGAGCAGGCGCTGCAGCAAGTTGCGGCCATGCCCGGCGTAGTGTTGTTCCGCCGCTATGACCTGATGCACGCCTGGGCGAACGAGGGCCAGATCGACCTGGAGCGAACGCCGCGGTCAGACCGCCAGAAAGTGATCGAGACGCTGCACGCCTGCTTGGGGAAGCATCTGGCGCGGCTCATCATCGATTCCGCCCATCTATGACAAAATTTAGCCCGTGACTACTTAGGTTGACAAAGGATGCAGGCCGCCAATCCAATCGGAACCAGACGCTTCCTCACGCTTTAGGGGGGTTATGGCATCCCATCTTCACCCCTCCATGACAAGCGCGGGCACCGTCGGCCATGCGGCGATCGCGGCATGGGTACGGGGCAACCTGACCCAGACGTTTGACACGGTCCTGCACGAACCGGTGCCCCAAGGGTTGCTGGCCATTGTTGATGCCAGGGTTGAGGCCAATGCCGGTTCACGACCTGTTCAAGGCCAACTTGGTCGCGCCCGGTTTTGAAATTGCGTATCGGTCCTTGTTGCCGTTATTTAGGACCGGTTGCCGCTGACGATAAGCATTGAGGCGATGACCAGTTAAACAACATAGCCCGCTTGTTTAGTTTCATTTGATCAAACGCTCACCTTTATCACTGTTGAATAGTTTTGCAGAGACTTTGGTTTGGTGTTCGCCTATTTCAACAGTGTGTTGCCTCCGGACAATTGGCGCCATGCTGACGAGCCATGTGAGGATGTGCCTGGACTGAGGCCGCCATATGCTCAAAAGGGGTGGCATCGGTAGGTGCCATTCCTGTTTTGCGTGGAAGGTACTGGCTTGCCAGCGTCGTCATGATCTGAGGACGGCACAAGCCGTGAGTGCGCGATCAGCCGTCTTATGTTAAAGGTTCAGCAATCCATCAACGAGCGATGCGCCCAAGATGCCGGGCCGACGTGCGGGATCGGGCGGCCAAGAAGGCCGTCGCGCGTTTTCAGCGGAGTACCAATGCCTGCTCACGACAAGCCCGCCTCATCGCTGCATCCTGCTGCCTTGCTGTTGATCGTCGCCCTGTTGGGGACCGGGTGCGCGACGCGCCCGCCCGCCACAGACCCCGAAGCGGTGGCGGAGTACCAAGCGAACAACGATCCCTTGGAGCCTACCAACCGTTTTCTTTACCGAGTGAACGACACGCTCGACAACTATGTGCTGCGGCCGGTGGCTCAAGGCTACCGGTATGCCGTGCCCGGCGTGGTCCGCCGCTCCATCGGCAATGCGCTCAGGAACGTTGCAAGCCCCGTGGTCTTCGCCAACGACGTCCTGCAGGGGCATCCGCGCTATGCGGCCGAGACGGTCACCCGCTTCGTGGTGAACTCCACGGCCGGGGTGGGCGGGCTGTTCGACGTGGCGGACGACCTGGGCTTGCCGCCGCACCGTGGCGCGAACTTCGGCACGACGCTTGGTGTTTGGGGCGTTGGGGAAGGCCCGTTCCTGTTCCTGCCGTTGCTCGGCCCGTCCAATGTGCGGGATGCCGGAGGGTATGGCGGCAACGTACTGCTCGACCCGTTCACATGGGTGAGCTTCGGCGGCGTCAACGCCCTTGAAGGGTCCCGCTTCGGCGTGGGCGCGGTGGACACGCGGGAGCAGTTGCTGGACCCGGTGGACCAGGTCAAGCGGGACTCGCTCGACCCTTACGCCACGTTCCGCAGCGCCTACCGCCAAAGCCGCGCCGCCGAGATCGAGGCGGCCCGCCATGACGGCAAGCCGCTGCCTCCGCCGCAATAGGCCCCGCATGGTCGCGAATGCTGGGACGACGCCGCGGTTGCGCCTCAGATCGAGCTGACGACGTGGCCGCCATCGACCGGCAGCACGACGCCGGTGATGAACCGGCCCGCGTCCGACGCCAGCAACAGCAGCGCGCCGTCCAGATCCTCGGGCTGGCCCAGGCGCCCCAGCGGCACGCGGCCGGCAATGCGGGCGCCGGCCGGCCCTTGCAGGAAGGCGCGGTTCAGGTCCGTCTCGACGTAGCCCGGCGCCAAGGCGTTCACCGTGATGCCGCGCGGCCCCAATTCCATCGCCAGCACCGCGGTCATGTGGCACAGCCCGGCCTTTGACGCGGTGTACGGGACCACGCCCTTGATGGTGCGCAGGCCCAGGATGGAGGCGACGTTCACGATCCGGCCGCCCTGCCCGGCCGCGATGGCCGCCCGCGCGAACTCCCGGCACATCAGAAACGCGCCGCGCAGGTTGGTGTCGAGCACGCTGTCCCATTCCTCGCCGCCAGCCTCCAGGAACGGCTTGCGCCCGGTGATGCCGGAGTTGTTCACCAGCACGTCCAGGGTGCCGAAACCCGCCGCCGCTTGGGCCACAGCATTCACGACGGACGCCTCGTCCGTCACGTCGCAGGCGACAGCAACCGCCGTGCCGCCGGCCGCCTCGATCTCCTGAACCAAGGTTTCCAGGCGGTCCAGGCGCCGGGCGGCCAGGGCCACCTTGGCGCCTCGGCTCGCGAGCAGCCGCGCGAAGTGCGCGCCAAGCCCCGACGAGGCTCCGGTGACCAAAGCGCACCGGCCGTGCATGGCAAACTGATCCAAGGTCCGTCTCCCTTCGTTTTCCGCAGAGAACACCACGCGAAGGGGTGGACGCCAACTGTTCAATGGCATGGCAAGCGGGGCGGAGGGATCGCACCGCCGGGCGGCGCGTTGCTTTCCTCCGAACCGCAATCGAGGGGGACCAGCATGGCTGGTGCGAATGTGATCAACCGCCGGGTCGCGCTGATCGGCGCTGCCGGCGCGACCGGGACGCTGCTTGCACGGGGCGCTGCGGCGGAGGTGCCGGAAATCGACACGGGACGGGTGCAAGGCGGCCGGGTGGAGTTCCCGGCCTGGACCGCGCCCACCGAGCGTCCGTCCGGCGGCCCGCCCAACCCCATGCCGATGAACGAGCGGGTCGGCTTCGCCGTTGTCGGCCTGGGACGCCTGACATTGGAAGAAATCCTGCCGGCGTTCGGCGAAGCGAAGCGGTCTCGCCTGGTCGCCCTGGTGAGCGGCACGCCGGACAAGGCGGCGCGCGTCGCCGCCCAGTATGGCATTCCACGGCAAGCGGTGTATGACTATGCCGGCTTCGACCGCATCCGCGACAACCCGGAGATCCGGGCCGTGTACGTCGTCCTGCCCAATTCCATGCACAAGGAGTACACGATCCGCGCCGCGCAGGCCGGCAAGGATGTGCTGTGCGAGAAGCCGATGGCGGTGTCCTCGGCCGAGGGCCAGGCCATGGTGGATGCGTGCCGGGCCGCCGGGCGCAAGCTGATGATCGCCTATCGCTGCCAATACGAGCCGTATAGCCGCGAGGTGCTGCGCCTGGTGCGCGAGAAAACGTTCGGTCCCGCCCGCTTCATCGACGCCGTGAACGTGCAGAACCAGGGCGACGGCGCGCAGTGGCGGTTCAAGCGGGCGCTTGCCGGCGGCGGGTCGCTGCCGGATATCGGGCTGTATTGCTTGAACGCGGCCCGATACCTGACGGGGGAGGAACCGGTGGAGGTCATCGCCCGCAGCTTCAGCCCGCCGGACGACCCGCGCTACGCCGAGGTGGAGGAGACCATGAACTTCATGCTTCGCTTCCCCGGCGGCACGGTCGCCAACTGCGCGACGAGCTACGGGATGCACGAAAGCCGGCGGCTCGCCGTCCACACGCCGGGCGCCGCCATCAGCCTGGACGGCGCGTTCTCCTACCACGACAAGCAGCTCCGCATTGCCCGCCGCGACGGCCGGGCGGAAAGCGTGGAGGAGCGGCGCATCCCCATGCAGAACCAGTTCGCGCTGGAGATGGACCACATGGCCGAATGCATCCTGTCCAACCGCGAGCCGCACACCCCCGGCGAGGAGGGCGTGCAGGACCACCGGATCATGGAGGCGATCTACCAATCCGCCGCCAGCGGCCAGCCGGTGCCCCTGCCGCGCCTCGAGGGTCTGGACCGCACGCGCGGCCCGGCGCCGTCCTCCTCGTGACCCGCTGATTGCGCTCGCTCCGTGGCCGTTTGCTGGCGCTCTGGGCGTTCTCGCTCGCGGCCTGCGTCGCGGCCGGGGCGTTGCTGGTGCAGATTTCCAGCCAGTCCACGGCGGCGCAGGTGGGGCGGGGCGAAGCCATCGTGGCGCGGGCCTGCGACCTGATCCGCGAGCGGTTTGCGTTCTACGCCACGGATTGGCGCGGCCCGGTGCCGTCGCTGGACGACGCCGGGCTGCGGGCCGACCTGCAAGCGACGGTGTCCCTCGCCCTTTCGCGGCAGGACGGGGTGGAGGGCGGCATCTGGCAAGCGGAGGCGGGATCGCTCGCCTATGCCTTCCCGACCTATTCCGGCACCGGCCCGAAGACCGACCTGCCCGCGGCCGAGGCCGCCAACATCCAGGCAACCAACGAGCAGGCCGCCCGGGCCGAGGCCGCCGTTGCCCGAACGGCGGGCGGCAGCGCGCAGCCCTTGCTGCTTGACGCTTGCCCGTTGCCCGGCCCGGTCGAGGGCCTGACCGCCTGGACCATGACCCGGGTGGCGGCGGCGAGCGCGGCGGACAGCTTGCGCGCCGGGTTGGTGCCGCTGTTCGCGCTGGTGCTGGGCATGTCGGCTTGGCTCGCTTGGCTGTTGCGCGACTGGTCGCGCCGGGTGGGCGCAGTGGAGGCCGGGTTGGCGCAGCACCGGGACGACCTGCCCCTGACCCTGCCGCGCACCGGGGAACGCGACCTGGACCGCATCGTCGATGCCTTGAACCAGGTCGGCCAGCGTTTGACCGAAGCCCGGCGGCGGTCGGCGGAGCTGGGCAACCGCATGGCTGCGGCGGAGCGGCTGGCGGCCCTTGGGC
>CALMAB010000388.1:2858-11211 GCA_937858325.1 uncultured Acetobacteraceae bacterium | reverse complement strand
GTCTGCGAGAGCGCCACCTGCGAGGTGTAGATCACGGCGACCAAGCCCAAGGTGAACATCAGCGGCGCGAACTGCTGGCTCGCCTGCGGCAGCATGGGCAGGGAGAACCGGAAAAAGCCGTAAGCGCCCATCTTCAGCAGCACGCCCGCCAGGATCACCGAGCCGGCGGTCGGCGCCTCCACATGCGCGTCCGGCAGCCAGGTGTGGACGGGCCACATCGGCACCTTGACCGCAAACGACGCGAGAAAGGCAAGGAACAGCCAGAACTGCATGCCCGCGGGCATCGGCGTCTGCACCAACACGGCGAGGTCCGTGGTCCCCGCGTGATACCAGATCGCCAGCAGCGCCAGCAGCATCAGGATGGAGCCGGCCAGCGTGTAAAGGAAGAACTTGAAGCTGGCATAAACCCGGCGCGGCCCGCCCCACACCCCGATGATCAGGAACATCGGGATCAGCACGCCCTCGAAGAACATGTAGAACACGATGAAGTCCTGGGCGGCGAACATGCCCACCATCATGGTTTCCAGCACCAGGAAGGCCAGCATGTACTCGCGGACCCGGGTGGTGATGCTGTCCCAGCTCGCCAGGATGCAGAGCGGCGTCAGCGCCGTGGACAGCAGCACGAACAGCACGGAGATGCCGTCCACCCCCATGCGGTAGCCGACGCCGAACTCCGGCATCCAGGACAGGCTTTCCTTGAACTGGAAGCCGGGGTCGCTGGTGTCGAACTTGACCCATAGCACCAGGGAGATGGCGAACACGATCAGGCTGGTCCACAGCGCCGCCCAGCGGGCGTTGCTGGCGACCACGGCGTCCTCGCCGCGCACCGTCATGATGAACAGCCCGCCGACCAGCGGCAGCCAGGTCAGCAGGGACAGGATCGGGAAGCCGGCCGCGTTCACGCTGGTCATGAGGGGATCACCGGAACAGCAGGAAGATGCTGACCAGCAGCACGAGGCCGATCAGCATGGTGAAGGCATACACGGCGATGGATCCGGTCTGGATCCGCACGACCTGCGCCGAGCTGTCCGTGGTGAGCGACGCGATGCCGTTCGGGATGCCGTCGATCATCCGGGCGTCGCCGACCTGCCACAAGGTCCGGGCCAGCCAAACCGCCGGGCGGACGAAGATGAAGTTGTAAAGCTCGTCAAAGTACCACTTGTTCAGCACGAAGTCGTAAACGCGCGGCACCGCGGCGGCCATGCGCGCCGGGAGCTCCGGGCGCGCCACATACATCACGTAGGCCAAGCCGATCCCGAGCAGGCCGACAAGGGTGGGCAGCAGGCTGATGATGCCCGGCACGTGGTGCATGTCGTGCAGCACCGTGTTGTCCGCGGCGTTCACGATGCTGCCGCGCCAGAACTCCAGCCAGCCCTCCCCGATGAAGGATCCTTCAAACGCGAACCCGGCCGCCACGGCGCCGAGGGCCAGTACGACCAGCGGGCCGAGCATGACCGCCGGGCTTTCGTGAACGTGGGCCAGCTTGTCCGGCGCAGCCCGCGACGTGCCGTGGAAGGTGAGGATCAGCAGGCGCCAGGAGTAGAACGCAGTGAGGAACGCCGCGACGGTGCCGCACAGGAAGCCGTAGAAGCCGACCGCGCTGCCCCGGGCGAACGCGGCCTCCAGGATCGCGTCCTTGGAGTAGTACCCGGCGAAGATCGGGATGCCGGCCAAGGCCAGGCTGCCGCCCCACATCACGGCGTAGGTCACGGGGATCTTGCGCCAGATGCCGCCCATGTGGCGGATGTCCTGCTCGTCCGACATGGCGTGGATCACCGACCCGGCCCCCAGGAACAGCAGCGCCTTGAAGAAGGCATGGGTGAACAGGTGGAAGATGGACGCCTGGTAGGCCCCGACGCCTGCGGCGATGAACATGTAGCCGAGCTGCGAGCAGGTGGAGTAGGCGATGATGCGCTTGATGTCGTTCTGCACGCAGCCGATGGTCGCGGCGAACAGGCAGGTGCTGGCGCCCATGAAGGCGATGAAGCCCAGCGCATAGGGTGCGTATTCCAGGATCGGCGACATGCGCGCCATCAGGAACACGCCCGCCGTCACCATGGTCGCCGCGTGGATCAGCGCCGAAACCGGCGTCGGCCCTTCCATCGCGTCCGGCAGCCAGGTGTGCAGCCCAAGCTGCGCCGACTTGCCGGCGGCGCCGAGGAACAGCAGCACGCCGATGACCTCAAGGGAATGCCAGGTGCCGCCGAGCACGTGGTAGGTGTCGCCGACGTGCTCATGCACCCGGGCGAAGATCTCCGGGAACTCGACGGAGCCGAACAGCAGGAACACCAGCGCGATGCCGACGGCGAAGAACAGGTCGCCCACCCGGTTGACGATGAACGCCTTCATCGCGGCGCGGCAGGCGTTCGGGCGGTCGTACCAGTAGCCGATCAGCAGGTAGCTCGCGAGGCCGACGCCTTCCCAGCCGAAGAACAGCTGCACCAGGTTGTCCGCCGTGACCAGCATCAGCATGGCGAAGGTGAACAGGCTGAGGTAGCCGAAGAAGCGCGGGATCGTCGCGTCGTGGCTCATGTAGCCGACGCTGTAGATGTGGATCAGCGTCGCGATGAACGTCACCATCGCGACCATCACCGCCGACAGCGTGTCGTAGCGCAGCGCCCATTCGACGTGGAAGCCTTCGACCTGCATCCAGGTGCCGAGCGACACGGTGCCGGGCAGCCCGTCCCCGTCCAGAAACGGCAGGAAGCTCAGGGTGCCGCAAATTGCGGCCACGACCATGAGCAGGATGGTCACGGCCTGGCTGGCCTTGTCGCCGATATACGGGCCGAACAGCCCGGCGGTCAGCGCGCCCAGCAGCGGAGCGAACACGGCGACGGCGTACAGCATCCGCTAACCCTTCATCAGATTGACGTCCTCGACCTGGATCGAGCCGCGGTTGCGGAAGTAGACGACCACGATCGCAAGCCCGATGGCCGCCTCCGCCGCCGCGACGGTCAGCACAAACAGCGCGAACACCTGGCCCGCCAGGTCGTTCAACGCCGAGCTGAACGCCACCAGGTTCAGGTTAACCGCGAGCAGCATCAGCTCAATCGACATCATGATGATGATGACGTTCTTGCGGTTGAGAAAGATGCCGAAGATGCCGAGCACCAGGAGGATCGCCGCCACCGTGAGGTAGTGGCCGACGCCGATGGTGGTCATCCGTGCTCTCCGGGTCCGGGCTGGCCGACGCCGTGGCTGTGCGGCTCGTCCGCCAGCACCGGCTCCGGCTCGCGCTTCGGGCGGATGATGCCGGTCACGTCCGTGCCGGCGCGAAAGCCGACCGGCATGATTTCGAGCGTGTCGGACACCTGGCGCGCGTTCTGCCGGGCGATGTCCTGGCGGCGGCTGGTGGCGCGCTCCCGATGGGTCAGCACGATGGCGCCGATCATCGCAACCATCAGGATCAGCCCGGCGATCTGGAACAGGAGGATGTAGTCGGTGTAGATCAGCCGCCCCAGCGCCTGGGTGTTGCTGACGCCCGCGGGCGTGCTGCTGAGCCGCAGCGCCGAGGCCTGCGGCGCGAACTGCCAGCCGCCCAGCACCAGCAGCAGCTCGCCGAACAGCACGGCGCCCACCGTCGCGCCGACCGGCAAGTAGCGTTGGTAGCCTTCCCGCAACTGGCCGAAGTTCACGTCCAGCATCATCACGACGAACAGGAACAGCACCGCCACCGCGCCGACATAGACGATCACCAGGATCATCGCCAGGAACTCGGCGCCGGCGATCAGGAACAGCGCGGCGGCGTTGAAGAACGCCAGGATCAGGAACAGGACGGAGTGGACGGGATTGCGCGAGGTCACGACGGCAGCCGCCGACCCGAGCAGGATGGCCGAGAACAGGTAGAAGGCAGCGGTGACGATCATCTAAGAAACCTGGCGGTAGGGCATCGGAAGGACCTACCGGTACGGCGCGTCAAGCTCAAGCCGCTTGGACAGCTCGCTTTCCCAACGGTCGCCGTTCGAGAGCAGGCGCTCCTTGTTGTAGAGCAGCTCCTCCCGCGTCTCCACCGCGAACTCGAAGTTCGGGCCTTCCACGATGGCGTCCACCGGGCAGCTTTCCTCGCACAGGCCGCAATAGATGCACTTGGTCATGTCGATGTCGTAGCGCGTGGTGCGGCGGCTGCCGTCGTCGCGCGGCTCGGCCTCGATGGTGATGGCGAGCGCCGGGCACACGGCCTCGCACAGCTTGCAGGCGATGCAGCGTTCCTCGCCGTTGGGGTAGCGGCGCAGCGCGTGCTCGCCTTTGAACCGCGGCGAGATCGGCCCCTTCTCGTAGGGGTAGTTGATGGTCGCCTTTTGCCGAAAGAAGTATTTCAGCGTCAGCGACATGCCGGAAATCAGCTCGCCGAGCAGGAAGCTGCGCGCGGTGCGGTCGAGGAAGGCCATGGTCGGTTCCTAATCTGCCCGGCGGCATAGGGGACGCCGGGCCAAAAAGTAAAAGTCAGACGGGTGGCGTGCCGGGCAGCCAGCCCATGGCCAGCAGCACCCCCGCGGTCAGGACCAGCCAACCGAGCGACAGCGGCAGGAACACCTTCCAGCCCAGCCGCATCAACTGGTCGTAGCGGAAGCGCGGGAAGGTCGCCCGCACCCAGAAGAACATGAACAGCACGAGGCAAACCTTGAGGATGAACCAGATCGGGCCGGGCACCCAGGTGAAGGGCGGGAACGGGATCGGGCTGAGCCAGCCGCCGAGGAACAGGATCGACGTCATCGCCGACATCAGGATCATGTTGGCGTACTCGCCGAGGAAGAACAGCCCGAAGGTCATCGCGCCGTACTCGACGTGGAACCCGCCCACGATCTCGCTTTCCCCTTCCGCCAGGTCGAACGGCGCCCGGTTGGTTTCCGCCAGGATCGAGATGAAGAACACGATGAACATGGGGAACAGCGGGATGAAGAACCACACATGTTCCTGGGCGCGGACGATCTGCGTCAGGTTCAGGCTGCCGGCGCAGAGCAGCACGGTGACGATGACGAAGCCCATGCTGACCTCGTAGCTCACCATCTGCGCCGCCGATCGTAGCGCGCCAAGGAAGGCATACTTCGAGTTGCTGGCCCACCCGGCGACGACGATGCCGTACACGCCGAGGCTGCTGATGGCGAACAGGTACAGGACGCCGACGTTGATGTCCGCGACCGCCCAGCCGTCGTTCACCGGGATCACGGCCCAGGCGATCATCGCCAGCGTCATGGTCAGCAGCGGCGCGATCATGAACAGGATGCGGTTCGCCCCCGTGGGGATGATCGTTTCCTTGGTCAGCATCTTCAGCGCGTCGGCGAAGGGCTGCCACAAGCCGAACGGCCCCACCACGTTGGGGCCTTTGCGCGCCTGCATCGCCGCCAGCACCTTGCGCTCGGCCAGGGTGAGGTAGGCGACGCTCATCAGCACCGGCACCAGCATGGCCAGCGTCTGCGCGACGGTCAGCAACAGGGTGCCGAACGGCGTGGCGATGAACACGCTCACGGGCCGCTACTCCGCCGCCTGCAGCACAGGGGCGGCGTAGGTGCGGGTGCATTCGGCCATGGTGGCGCTGGCGCGGTTGATGGCGTTCGTTTGGTAATAGTTGGGTACCGCCGGTTGCAGCGGCTCGCGGCCCACGCCCGCCGGGTCGCCGGACGGTCCGGCCTGGTCCGTGCAGCCGCGGTGCGGCAGGTCCTGCAAGGTCTTGAACACCGGGTTCACCGCGGCCAGCCGGTCCCGCACGTCTTGGATGCTGTCATACGGCAGCGGCTTGCCGAGCACTGCGCTGAAGGCGCGCAGGATGGCCCAGTCCTCCCGCGCCTCGCCGGGCGGCTGCACCGAAACGTAGCCGCGCTGCACCCGGCCCTCCGTGTTCACGTAGGTGCCGCCCTTCTCCGTGTAGGCGGCACCGGGCAGGATCACGTCGGCGCGGGCCGCGCCGCGGTCGCCATGGTGGCCCTGGTACACCACGAACGTGTCAGCGCCGATGGCGGCGGTGTCGAACTCGTCCGCGCCCAGCAGCCACAGCAGGTCCACGCCGCCGCCCAGCATCGCCGGCAGCGCCTTGCCGCCCGGCCCCGGCAGGAAGCCGAGGTCGAGCGCGCCGACCCGCGCCGCCGCCGTGTGCAGCACGTTGAAGCCGTGCCACTCGGGCGTCAGCGCGCCCACGGACGCTGCAAGCGCCCAGGCCGCCGCCAGCACCGCGGCCCCGTCCGGGCGGCGCAGCGCGCCCTGCCCGACGATCACCATGGGCCGCTTGGCCCCGCGCAGCACCTCGGCCGCATCCTCCATGGCGGCCACGCCGTCGCCGAGGTGCCGCGCCGCGTAGGTCAGGTCCGCCGGCTGCCCGACATAGGCGACCGGGCAGCCGCCTTGGTTCAGGCGCTTGCGGATGCGGGCGTTCAGCACCGGCGCCTCGCGCCGCGGGTTGCTGCCGACCAGCAGGATGGCGTCCGCATCCTCGATGCCGGCGACGGTCGTGTTGAACGTATAAAAATCCCGCCGCCCGCCTTCCAGCGCCGCGCCGTCCTGGCGGCAGTCCAGGTTCTGCGAGCCGAGCGAGGCCATCAGGTCCTTGAGCGCCACCATGCTCTCGGCGTCGCACAGGTCGCCCGCCACCGCGCCGATGCGCTCGCCGGGCAGGTCCTTGAGCTTGGCCGCGATGGCGCCGAACGCTTCCGGCCAGCTTGCCGGTCGCAGCTTGCCATCCTGGCGCACCCAGGGCTTGTCGAGCCGGCGGCGCTTCAGCCCGTCATGGCTGAACCGCGACTTGTCGCCGAGCCACTCCTCGTTCACGTCCTCGTTGGTGCGCGGCAGGATGCGCAGCACCTCGGAGCCGCGGGCGTCCACCCGGATGTTGGACCCCAGCGCGTCGTGGACATCGACGCTGTCGGTCTTGCGCAGCTCCCAGGGCCGGGCGGTGAAGCTGTAGGGCTTGTTCAGCAACGCGCCGACCGGGCAGATGTCGATCAGGTTGCCGGACAACTCGGTGGTCAGCGCCTTCTCGATGTAGGTGCCGACCTCCATGTTCTCGCCGCGCGAGGTCGCGCCCATCTCCGCCACGCCCGCGACCTCGCTGCTGAACCGGATGCAGCGGGTACAGTGGATGCAGCGGGTCATGAACGTCTTGACCAGCGGTCCCAGGTACTTGTCCTTCACCGCCCGCTTGTTCTCGGCGAAGCGGGAATGGTCCATGCCGTAGGAATACGCCTGGTCTTGCAGGTCGCACTCGCCGCCCTGGTCGCAGATCGGGCAATCGAGCGGGTGGTTGATCAGCAGGAACTCCATCACGCCCCGGCGCGCTTGACGCACCACGGCGGTGTCGGTCTTGACCACCATGCCGTCCGCCACGGGATAGGCGCAGCTCGCCACCGGCTTCGGCGCCTTTTCCACTTCCACCAGGCACATGCGGCAGTTCCCGGCGACGGACAGCCGCTCATGATAGCAGAAGCGCGGGATTTCGACGCCCGCCGCCTCGCAGGCCTGCAGGACCGATGCGCCGTTCGGGACCTCGACCTCGGTCCCGTCAACCGTCAACTTGGCCATAACGCTGTCTTTCTCTGAACCTGTTGGGACCCGCGGCGCCTTACTCGGCCGCCATCGGCATCGGCCGCGGCGCCCGCGCGGCCTTGTATTGGGCGATGCGCTCTTCCATCACCGGGCGGAAGTGCCGGATCAGGCCCTGGATCGGCCAGGCCGCCGCGTCGCCCAGCGCGCAGATCGTGTGCCCCTCGACCTGCTTCGTCACTTTCTCCAGGGTGTCGATCTCCTCGACCTCCGCCCGGCCCTGCACCATGCGGTGCATGACCCGCATCATCCAGCCGGTGCCTTCCCGGCACGGCGTGCACTGGCCGCAGCTTTCGTGCTTGTAGAACTGCGCCAGGCGGTCGATGGCGCGGATCACGTCGGTGGACTTGTCCATCACGATCACGCCCGCCGTGCCGAGCCCCGACTTCACGTCGCGCAGGCTGTCGAAGTCCATCAGCACGGTGTCGCAGATGTCCTTGGGGATCAGCGGCACGCTGGACCCGCCGGGGATTACGGCGAGCAGGTTGTCCCACCCCCCGCGCACGCCGCCGGCATAGGTGTCGATCAGCTCGCGGAGCGGGATGCCCAGCTCCTCCTCCACGTTGCACGGCTTGTTCACGTGGCCGCTGATGCAGAAGATCTTGGTGCCGGCGTTCTTCGGCCGGCCGAGCGCCGAGAACCACGCGCCGCCCCGGCGCAGGATGGTCGGCACCACCGCGATAGTCTCGACGTTGTTCACCGTGGTCGGGCAGCCATACAACCCCACCGCCGCCGGGAACGGCGGCTTGAGCCGCGGCATCCCCTTCTTGCCTTCCAGGCTTTCCAGCAGCGCCGTTTCCTCGCCGCAGATGTAGGCGCCGGC
>CALMAB010000388.1:0-2758 GCA_937858325.1 uncultured Acetobacteraceae bacterium | reverse complement strand
TGCCTTCCAGGCTTTCCAGCAGCGCCGTTTCCTCGCCGCAGATGTAGGCGCCGGCGCCGCGGTGGACATACAGGTCGAAGTCGTAGCCCGACCCCGCCGCGTTCTTGCCCAGCAGGTTGGCCGCGTAAGCCTGATCCACCGCGGCCTGCAGGTTGCAGGTCTCGTTGTAGTACTCGCCGCGGACATAAACGTAGCAGGCCGACGCGCCCATCGCAAAGGACGCGATCAGGCAGCCCTCGATCAGCTTGTGCGGGTCGTGGCGCAGGATGTCGCGGTCCTTGCAGGTGCCAGGCTCGCTCTCGTCGGCGTTGACGACGAGGTAGGAGGGCCGCCCGTCCGGCGGGGCCTGCTTCGGCATGAACGACCACTTCATGCCGGTCGGGAACCCGGCGCCGCCGCGCCCGCGCAGGCCCGACGCCTTCATCTCCTCGATGATCGCGTCGCGCCCGCGGGCGATGATCGCGGCCGTTTCGTCCCAGTCGCCGCGGGCACGAGCGCCCTCCAGCGTCCAATCGTGCTGGCCGTAGAGGTTGGTGAAAATCCTGTCCTGATCGGCGAGCATGGGCGTCACTCCCCCGCAATCGGTATCGTGTTCAGCGTCGTCGGCCCGCCTTCGGGCGCCGAGGTGATCCGCCCGATGACGGACCCCGGCTGCGGCTTCTCGCCCCGGCGCAGCGCCTGCAGCAGCGCCACCGTGCGGTCGTAATCAAGGTCTTCGTAGTAGTCGTCGTCCACCTGCAAGATCGGGGCGTTCACGCAGGCGCCAAGGCACTCGACCTCCGACATCGTGAACATTCCATCGGCGCTCGTCTGCCGCCAGCCCTTGATGCCGGTCTCGTCCCGGCAGGCCCGGGTCACGTCCTCCGAGCCGCGCAGCCAGCACGGCGTGGTGCCGCACACCTGCAGGTGGTGGCGCCCGATCCGGTTGGTGTTGAACATCAGGTAGAAGGTCGCGACCTCATACACGCGGATCGGCGGCACCTCCAGCCGGGCCGCCACCACGTCCATCGCCACCCGCGGCACCCAGGCGCTGCCGGTCTGCCGCCGCATCTGCCCCTGCACGACGTAAAGCAGCGGCAGCACGCCGCTCGCCTTCCGGCTGGGCGGGTACTTGGTCAGGATGGCCTCGATCTCCGCCTCGCTCGCCTCGTCAAAGGCGAAATGGGTCGGCTGCGCCTCCCCCTCCCCGCTGGACCCGTCGCCGATGTTCTCTGCCGTGCCGAGGCCGACCTGGGACCCGTGCGGCCCCCCGAGATGTTCCGACATGGCTAGCGGTCGATCTCGCCGAACACGACGTCGATGGAGCCGATGATGGCCACCGCGTCGGCCAGCATGTGGCGCTTGGACATGTGCTCGATGGCCTGCAGGTGGGAGAAGCCGGTCGGGCGGATCTTGCAGCGGTACGGGCGGTTGCTGCCGTCCGCGACCAGATACACCCCGAACTCGCCCTTGGGGCTTTCCGTCGCGGTGTAGGTCGCCCCGGCAGGGATGTGATACCCTTCCGTGTAAAGCTTGAAGTGGTGGATCAGCGCCTCCATCGAGCGCTTCATCTCCTTGCGGCGCGGGGCCGTGAACTTGCGGTCCTCAATTTTGACCGGGCCGGGCTGCATCCGCTCCAGGCACTGCTGGATGATGTAAACGCTTTGCCGCATCTCGGCCATGCGGACCAGGTAGCGGTCGTAGCAGTCGCCGTTGCGCGCCACGGGGATGTCGAACTCGACCTGCTCGTACATGTCGTAGGGCTGCGACTTGCGCAAATCCCACGGCACGCCGCTGGCGCGCAGCGGCGGGCCGCTGAACCCCCAGGCCAGCGCGTCCTCCGGCGTCATGATGCCGATATCGACCGTGCGCTGCTTCCAGATGCGGTTGCTGGTCAGCAACTGCTCCAGCTCGTCGATGAACTTCGGGAACGTGTCGGCCCAGGCGGCGATCTGCTCGGCCAGGCCGGTCGGCAGGTCGCGCGCCACGCCGCCCACGCGGAAGTAGTTGCTGTGGTAGCGCGCGCCGGACACCTCCTCATAGAAGCGCAGCATCTTCTCGCGCTCCTCGAAGCCCCACAGGCTCGGCGTGATCGCGCCCACGTCGAGCGCGTAGGTCGTGACGTTCAGCAGGTGGTTCAGGATGCGGGTGATCTCCGCGAACATCGTGCGTATCCAGCGCCCGCGCTCCGGCGCCGCGATGCCGAGCAGCTTCTCCTGCGCCAGGATCCAGGTGTGCTCCATGCACATCGGGCTGACGTAATCCAGCCGGTCGAAGTACGGCAGCGCCTGCAGGTAGGTCTTGTGCTCGATCAGCTTCTCGGTGCCGCGGTGCAGCAGGCCGACATGCGGGTCCGCACGCTCCACCACCTCCCCGTCCATCTCCAGGATCAGGCGCAGCACGCCATGCGCCGCCGGGTGCTGCGGGCCGAAGTTGATGGTGTGGTTGTCGACCTCGATCACCTTGGTCGTGCTGACCTTTTCCTCGCCCGGCGTGGTCGGGTGCGTGCCCTCGAACCCGTGGGTGCGAACGTCGTCTGGCATCACTTGCTGTCCTTCATGGCAGCCGTGTTGGCGGCCGCGGCCTTTTGGCGGTCGGTATGCGCCTTCTCGTCGCCGGGCAGGGTAACCATGCCTTCCCAGGGCGAGACGAAATCGAAGTTCCGGAAATCCTGGGTCAGCGTCACCGGCTCGTTCACCACGCGCTTCTGGTCCTCGTCGTAGCGGACCTCGACGTAGCCGGTCAGCGGGAAGTCCTTGCGCAGCGGGTGGCCGCTGAA
>CALMAB010000387.1 GCA_937858325.1 uncultured Acetobacteraceae bacterium | reverse complement strand
GCCTCCACCAAGCTAGTGCATGGCGGGCTGCGCTATTTAGAGTACTACGAGTTCCGCCTGGTGCGGGAAGCCTTGATGGAGCGGGAGGTGCTGTGGGGCATCGCGCCGCACATCGTCTGGCCGCTGCGCTTCGTGCTGCCGCACCACAAGGGGCTGCGCCCGGCCTGGCTGCTGCGGCTGGGCCTGTTCCTGTATGACCATTTGGGCGGGCGCAAGCGCTTGCCGCCGACGCGCACCATGCGGCTGCGCAGCGATCCGGCCGGGCGTATGCTCAAGCCGGAGTACAAGGTCGCGTGCGAGTACTCGGATTGCTGGGTTGAGGACTCGCGCATGGTGCTGCTGAACGCCCGCGACGCGGCGGAGCGCGGCGCCGTGGTCGCCACCCGCACGCGCTGCACCGGGGCCGAGCGCGTGGACGGCCTGTGGCGCGTGACCACGCAGCGTGGCGGCGCGGAGCCACAGGTCATCCAAGCCCGCGCCCTGGTGAACGCCGCCGGGCCGTGGGTGGGGCAGGTGCTGCAATCCGTGCTGCGGGCGAACACCCCGTCGCGGGTCCGCATGGTGAAGGGCAGCCACATCGTGGTGCCGCGGCTTTACCCGGAAGACCATTGCTACATCTTCCAGAACGCCGATAATCGCATATTCTTCGCGATCCCGTACGAGCAGGACTTCACGCTGATCGGCACCACCGACCTCGACTACAAGGGCGACCCGCGCGAGGCGCACGCGTCCGCCGAGGAAATCGAGTACCTGTGCCGCGGCACCAGCGAGTATTTCGTGCGCCCGGTCACGCCGGACCAGGTGGTGTGGACCTACTCGGGCGTTCGTCCGCTGTATGACGATGGGGCCTCCAAAGCGCAGGCGGCGACGCGCGACTACGTGCTCACCCTCGACGCGCCGGAGGACGGGCAAGCCGCGCAGCTGTCCATTTTCGGCGGCAAGATCACCACCTACCGGCGGCTGGCGGAGGCCGCGGTGGCCTAGCGCGCGCCGCATCTGCCGGCGGCAACCGCCCGGCCTGCCGGCTGGACCGGCACCACGCCGCTGCCCGGCGGCGACTTCCCGGTGGACGGCTTCGACGCGGCGCTTGCGGCGCTGCGCGCCCGCTACCCGTTCATGGCGGAACGGACGCTGCGGCGGCTGCTGCGCGCCTACGGCACCTGCGTTCATGACCTGCTGGGCGACGCCGCCTCGGCGGAGGCGCTCGGCCCGGTGCTCGGCGCCGACTTGACGGAGGCGGAGCTGCGCTACCTCGTCCGCTATGAATGGGCGCAGAGCGCGGCGGACGTGGTATGGCGCCGCAGCAAGCTCGGCCTGCACATGACGCCGCAGGACATCGCGCGGGTGGACGCAGCGCTGGATGCGCTGCGGTCGCAGCGGGACCAGGCGGCGTGAGCCTGCAGCTCGAGCATGTCGGGTTCGTCCAAGGGCCGGACACGCTGATCCAGGACGTGTCGCTGACCTTGGCCCGGGGCACGCTGCACGTGCTGCTGGGTGCGACGCTGGCGGGCAAGACCACGCTGATGCGGCTGATGGCCGGGCTGGACAAGCCGACGTCCGGCCGGCTGTTGCTGGACGGGCGGGACATCACGGGCGTGCCGGTGCGGCGGCGTTCGGTGGCGATGGTGTACCAGCAGTTCGTCAACTACCCGACGCTGTCGGTGTATGAGAACATCGCCTCGCCGCTGCGCGTCGCCGGGGTCGCGCGCGCGGAGATCGAGCGGCGGGTGCGCGTTGCCGCGAAGCTGCTGCGGCTGGATGCCATGCTGGACCGGATGCCCGCGCAGCTTTCCGGCGGGCAGCAGCAGCGCACCGCCATCGCCCGTGCGCTGGTGAAGCGGGCGGAGCTGGTGCTGCTGGACGAGCCGCTCGGCAACCTCGACTACAAGCTGCGCGAGGAGCTGCGGGAGGAACTGCCGCGGTTGTTCGCCGAAACCGGCGCCATCCTGGTCTATGCCACGACGGAGCCGGCCGAGGCCTTGTTGCTGGGCGGCGACACGGCGGCCTTGTCGGAGGGGCGCCTGGTGCAGGCCGGTCCGACCGCTGCGCTGTATCGCCATCCGCTGACGCTGGAAGCCGCCCGGGTGTTCTCCGACCCGCCGCTGAACGAGCTGGCGATGGAAAAGCGCGACGCCGTCCTGCTGACGGAGCACGGGGATCGCCCGGCGCCGGCGCCGCTGCTGGGCCTGCCGGACGGGCGCTACCGCCTGGGGTTCCGTGCCGACGCGGTGACGGTCGGCGCGAAGCCGCCGGGCAGCTTGAGCTTCGAGGGCACGGTGTCCGTCACCGAGATCAACGGCTCCGAAAGCTTCGTGCACGTCGATGTGGGCGGCGACGCCTGGGTTTGCCTGATCCCCGGGGTGCACGACCTGCTGCCCGGGGCATCCACGGCGCTGCACATCGACGCGCGCCGGGCCTTCGTGTTCGACGCGGGCGGGGCGCTCGCGTCGCGCCCGGTGCTGGCAGAGGCGGTCTGATGGCCACCGTCACCCTCGACGGCATCGGCCACGCCTACGGGCGCGCGCAGACCGAGGCCGACTACGCGCTGAAGCCGCTGCACCACGTTTGGGAGCAGGGCCGGGCCTATGCGCTGCTGGGACCGTCTGGCTGCGGCAAGACGACGCTGCTCAACATCATCTCCGGCCTCGTGATCCCCTCGCACGGGCGGCTGCTGTTCGACGGGCGGGACATGACGCGGGTGCCGACGGAGCGGCGCAACATCGCCCAGGTGTTCCAGTTTCCCGTGGTGTACGACACCATGACGGTGGCGGAAAACCTGGGCTTCCCGCTGCGCAACCGCGGCATGGACCGGCGCCAGACCGCGGCCCGCGTAGGCGAGGTCGCGGCGATGCTGGGCCTCGTGCCCGACCTGAACCGCCGCGCCCGCGGGCTGACGGCGGACGCCAAGCAGAAGATCTCGCTCGGCCGCGGCCTGGTCCGCCCCGATGTCGCCGCCGTGCTGTTCGACGAGCCGCTGACCGTCATCGACCCGGCGCTCAAGTGGGAGCTGCGCTCCAAGCTCAAGGCGGTGCACCGCGCGCTCGACCTGCTGATGATCTACGTCACGCATGACCAGACGGAGGCGCTGACCTTTGCCGACCAGGTGATGGTGATGAACGAGGGCCGCGTGCTGCAGGTCGGCACGCCCGCCGAGCTGTTCGAGGCGCCGGCCCACACCTTTGTCGGCTATTTCATCGGCTCGCCGGGCATGAACCTGTTGCCGGCGCAGGTAGAGGGGCGGGAAGCGGCGGTGGATCGGCACCGAGTGCCGCTCGGCGCCGCCTATCCGGCGCTGGCGGATGGGCGCGTGCAGATCGGCATCCGCCCGGAGTACGCCACCCTGAGCCGCACCGGCGGCCTGCCGGTGCAGGTGCAGCGGATCGAGGACCTCGGGCGACGCCGCCTGGCCCGCGTCATGCTTGGCGCGCACCCGCTGGTGGTGACGGCGCCGCCGGACCTTTCGGTCAATGGCGCCGAGGCCTTCGTGCGCCTGGACCCCGCCAGCCTGCACGTCTTCGCAGACGACCGCCGCGTGCCCGGCGGCGCCGCATGATGGACAAGCCCATCAGCAACCGCGCCTGGTTCCTTGTGGTCCCGGTGATGGCGTTCGTGCTGTTCTCCTCGCTGATCCCGATGATGACGGTGGTGAACTACTCCGTGCAGGACTCCATGGGTCAGAACTCGTTCTTCTGGAACGGGTCGGAGTGGTTCCAGCACCTGTTCGACCCGGCCACCGACATCGGCGGGCGCTTTTCCCGCGCGCTGGTGCGCAACCTGTTCTTCTCCGGCGTGGTGCTGCTGATCGAGGTGCCGCTCGGCATCCTGGTGGCGCTGTGCATCCCGAAGCGCGGCTGGGCGGTGGGCGCGGTGCTGGTCAGCATGGCGCTGCCGATGCTGATCCCCTGGAACGTGGTCGGCACCATCTGGCAGGTGTTCGCCCGCGCCGACATCGGGCTGCTGGGCGCGGCGCTGACTGGCGCCGGCATCCCGTTCAACAACACGCAGGACCCGCTCTCGGCCTGGTCCACGGTCGTGGTGATGGACGTTTGGCACTGGACCTCCATGGTGGCGCTGCTGTGCTACGCCGGGCTGAAGGCGATCCCGGATGCGTTCTACCAGGCGGCGCGGATCGACGGGGCCGGGCGCTGGTCGGTGTTCCGCAACATCGAGCTGCCGAAGCTGCGCCGGGTGCTGGTGATCGCCGTGCTGCTGCGCTTCATGGAAAGCTTCATGATCTACACCGAGCCGGCCGTTGTCACCGGCGGCGGCCCCGGCGAGGCGACCAGCTTCCTGTCGCTCGACCTGGTGAAGATCGCGCTCGGCCAGGTCGATCTCGGCAACGCGGCGGCGATGTCGCTCGTGTATAACCTGATCACGTTGACGCTCTGCTGGGTGTTCTTCACCACCATGACGCAGCTCGACGCGAGAGGCTCAGCATGATCGGGGGCTCCGCATGACCCGGCGCATCGTCCTCGCGCTGTATCTGCTGGTGCTCGCCCTGCCGATCTACTGGCTGGTCAACATGAGCTTCAAGGACAACGTCGAGATCACCTCCACGCTGTCGTTCTGGCCGCACCGCCCGACGCTGGAGCACTACGCCCACATCTTCCAGGACCCAGCCTGGTACGGCGGGTTCCTGAACTCGCTCAGCTATGTGGCGCTCAACACGGTCATCTCCGTGGTGATCGCGCTGCCCGCGGCTTATGCGTTCAGCCGCTACCGCTTCCTCGGCGACAAGCACCTGTTCTTTTGGCTGCTGTCCAACCTGATGGCGCCGCCCGCGGTGTATGCAATGCCGTTCTTCAACCTGTATTCCGCCGTGGGCCTGTTCGACACCGTGTGGGCCGTGGCGCTCGCGCACTGCCTGTTCAACGTGCCGCTCGCGGTGTGGATCCTGGAAGGCTTCATGTCCGGCGTGCCGCGGGAGATCGACGAGACCGCGGCGCTCGACGGCTACTCCTTCCCGCGCTTCTTCTTCCGCATCTTCGTGCCGCTGATCGCCAACGGCATCGGCGTCGCGGCCTTTTTCTGCTTCATGTTCTCCTGGGTGGAGCAGCTGCTCGCCACCACGCTGACCACGGTGAACGCCAAGCCCTTCGTGGCGGTGATGACGCGGACCTACTCGGCGGCGGGCATGGATTGGGGGCTGCTGGCGGCGGCGGGGGTGCTGACCATGATCCCCGGCGCCGTCGTGATCTGGTTCGTGCGCAACAACATCGCCAAGGGCTTTGCCCTTGGCCGGGTTTGAGGCGCGGGCGGTGCCGCTCGATTGGATGGCCTGGACCTGGGAGACCGCCGGGTTCTTCGGGGCGATCGCCTCCGCGCTGGTGGTGCTGACCCTGCTTGCGGCGTACCGCCCGGAGAAGCCGCGGCGCGGCATCCTGGGGTTCCCGACCACGCGCGGCGACCGGTTCTTTGTGTCGCTGATCGGCACGGCCTACATCTTCATCTTCTTCCTGTGCACCGGGGGCGAAGTCTTCTGGTACCCGGTCGCGGCGGCGGTCCTGTTCGCGGTCGCGATGTTTCGGCTGGCTTAGAGCAACGCCGCCGCGGCGGCACCAAGGGAGGGGTCAAGCAAAATGAAAAGACGCGAAGTGCTCATCGGCGGCGCGGTGGCCGGCGCGGGCGTGCTGCTCAAAAGCGGCACCAGCCACGCGCAGCAGGTGGACGCCGCCAAGAAGTGGATCGACAGCGAGTTCCAGCCCTCCACGCTCAGCAAGGACGAGCAGATGGCGGAGATGGAATGGCTGATCAAGGCGTCGAAGCCGTTCGCCGGGATGCAGCTCAACACCGTGTCCGAAATCCTCAAGGTACACGACTACGAGTCCAAGGTGCTGACCCGGGCGTTTGCGGAGATCACCGGCATCAAGGTCAACCACGACCTGATGGACGAAGGGCTGCTGGTCGATAAGATCGGCGTCGAAATGCAGTCGGGCCGTCCGATCTACGACTTCTGGATCAACGACTCCGACTTCATCGGCACTCACCCCCGTTACAACGACATCGTGGGCGGCTCGCTCACCGACTTCATGGCGAACGAGGGCAAGGACGTCACCAGCCCGACGCTGGACCTGCCGGACTTCATGGGCCTGTCCTTCGGCACCTTCACCGACGGCAAGCTTTACCAGCTCCCCGACCAGCAGTTCGCCAACCTGTACTGGTTCCGGCACGACTGGTTCCAGCGCCCGGAGCTGAAAGCCGCGTTCAAGAAGCAGTTCGGCTACGAGCTGGGCGTGCCCGTCAACTGGTCCGCCTATGAGGACATCGCCGACTTCTTCACCAACACGGTCAAGGAGATCGACGGCCAGCGCGTGTATGGCCACATGGACTACGGCAAGAAGGACCCGTCGCTCGGCTGGCGCTTCACAGATGCCTGGCTGTCCATGGCCGGCGCCGGCGACCGCGGCCTGCCGAACGGCAAGCCGGTGGACGAGTGGGGCATCCGCATCGAGGACAGCATCCCGCGCGGCTCCTCCATCACCCGCGGCGGCGACGCCAACGGCCCGGCGGCGGTGTATGCGCTGACCAAGTATGTCGAGTGGCTGAAGAAGTACGCGCCGCCCGAGGCCGCCGGCATGGACTTCCTGGAATCCGGCCCGGTGCCGGGCCAGGGCCGCATCGCGCAGCAGATCTTCTGGTACAGCGCCTTCACCGACAGCCTGAGCAAGCCCGGCCTGCCCGTCATGAACGCCGACGGCACGCCCAAGTGGCGCATGGCGCCCAGCCCGCACGGCCCCTACTGGAAAGAAGGCATGAAGCTCGGCTACCAGGACGTGGGCTGCTGGACCATGCTGAAATACGCGCCGATGGAGCGGACCAAGGCCGGCTGGCTGTATGCGCAGTTCTGCACCTCCAAGACGGTTACGCTGAAAAAGGCGTTGGTGTCCCTGCACCTGATCCGCGAAAGCGACGTGTGGCACCAGGCGTTGACCGACATGGCGCCCAAGCTCGGCGGCCTCGTGGAGTTCTACCGCAGCCCGGCCCGCAAGCAGTGGACCCCCACCGGGGTGAACGTGCCGGACTACGGCAAGATGGCGCAGGTCTGGTGGCAGAACATCTCCAACGCCATCTCCGGCGCGGTCACGCCGCAGCAGGCGATGGACGGGCTGGCGCGCGACCAGGACGCCATCATGACCCGGCTGCAGCGCTCCGGCGCGCAAGGCAAGGCCGGCCCGGTGATGAACCCGGAGAAGGATGCCGAGTATTGGTTTGCCAAGGCGGAGAAGGACGGCAACCTGGCGCCGCAACGCAAGCTGGCGAACGAGAAGCCGCAGGGTGAGACGGTGGACTACGAGACCCTGCTGAAGACCTGGGCGGCCACGCCCATGCCGAAACGGGCCTGAGCGGTGCGGCGTGACAGGAGGGGGGCGGGCAACCGCTCCCCTAGGGGCGCCCCGCCGTGACTGGCCCCAAGACAGGGCACGTGCTGGTCATTGACCAGGGCACCACTTCCACCCGGTCCATGGTGTTCGGGCCGAAGCTGGAGGTGGTCGCCACCGTGCAGCGCGAGTTCGAGCAGCTTTATCCGCAATCGGGCTGGGTCGAGCACGACCCCGAGGCGATCTGGTCCACCGCGCTGGGCACCGCGCGGGAGGCTCTGGCCGCCGCGGGGTTGGACGCCTCGCAGCTTGCCGGGCTGGGCATCGCCAACCAGCGGGAAACCGCGCTGGTGTGGGACCGGGCCACGGGGCGGCCGATCTACAACGCCATCGTCTGGCAGGACCGCCGCACCGCCGGCGCCTGTCAGGCGCTGGAGGACGCCGGGCACGGCGGTCGGGTGGCGGAGTTGACGGGGCTGCGGCTCGACCCGTACTTCTCGGCGACCAAGATCGGCTGGATCCTGGACCATGTGCCCGGCGCCCGCGCCCAGGCGGAGGCCGGCCAACTGGCGTTCGGCACGGTGGACAGCTTCCTGCTTTGGCGGCTGACGGAGGGCGCGGTCCACGCGACCGACGCCACCAACGCGTCCCGCACCCTGTTGTGCGACATCGCGGCGGGTGCCTGGCATGACGATCTGCTGGCGCTGTTCCGCATCCCGCGGGCCATGCTGCCGGAGATCCGCGACAGCGCCGGGGCGTTCGGCACCACCCGGCTGCTGGGCGGCACGCTCCCGGTGCGCGGCGTCGCCGGCGACCAGCAGGCGGCGCTGGTCGGCCAGGGATGCCTGGCGCCCGGCATGGTGAAGGCAACCTACGGCACCGGCGCCTTTGTCCTGCTGCACGTCGGGCGCCAGCCCGTGCCGTCCAGCCATCGGATGCTCGCGACCATTGCCTGGCAGCGTGGCGGCGTGCGCGAGTACGCGCTGGAAGGCTCGATCTTTTCCGCCGGCACCGGGGTGCAATGGCTGCGCGACGGGCTGGGCCTGGTGGGCCACGCCGCGGAGACCGGCGACCTGGCGGCGTCGGCCGACCCGGCGCAGGACGTTTACCTCGTGCCCGCCTTCACCGGGCTGGGCGCGCCGCATTGGGACAGCCACGCCCGCGCCTGCCTCAGCGGCATCAGCCGCGGCACCACCCGCCGCGAGCTGGCCCGCGCCGTGCTGGAAGGCGTGGCCTACCAGACCCGGGACCTGCTGGACGCCATGCTCAGCGACTACGGGCAGGGGGGCGAAGTCGTGCTGCGCGTCGATGGCGGCATGACCGCCAGCGATTGGACGATGCAGTTCCTGGCGGACATGCTGGGCCTGCCCGTCGAGCGCCCGCGCTGCCTGGAAACAACGGCGCTCGGCGCCGGCTACCTCGCCGGGCTGGACGCCGGCATCTACCCGGAGCCGGACGGCTTCCAGCAGCTTTGGGCGGTGGACCGCCGCTTCGCCCCGCAGATGGACGCGGCGGAGCGCGCCCGCAAATACGCCGGCTGGCAAGCCGCGGTCGCCCAAGCAACATACCGTCCGGGCTGAACCGTGCGCGTCGTGTTCCGCTGCGACGACGCGTTGCTCGGCCGTCTGCCGCGCCCGGTCGCGGCGGCGGAGGCGTTGCCGGATTGGCTGCGCGCCATGCCGCGCACGGCGGTGTCCGACATGCACCCGGACCTGGTGCGGACGGTCAAGCAATGCCCGCCTTTTGTCGATGCGATGGCGCACGGCTTCGTCATTCCCTTGCCGTGCGACGTGGTGGTGCGCGGCGGAACCCTGTCCTGGAATTGGGACGTGCCGCCCCTGTCCGCCGCGCACCATCCCCGCGCGCCCGTCAGTTTCCACGCGTCGGCCCAGGTGAGCGGCACGCCGTTCTTTGCCGCGGACCAGGTGATTGTGAAGTTCAACAGCTTCTGGACCGTGACGCTGGAGCCGGGCTGGTCGCTGTTCGCCACCCATCCGGTCAATCGGGCGGACCTGCCGTTCCGCCTGCTCAGCGGGCTGGTGGACGCCGACCGGTTCAACGCGGTCGGGCTGCTGTTCCCCGGCGTGTGGCTCGACCCGGCCTTCGAGGGCACGCTGCCGCGCGGCACGCCGATAGCCCAGTGCTTCCCCGTGCCGCGCGCCCGGCTCGACTTGGTGCACGAGGGGTTCGGCGAGGACGCCGCGCGCCGCTACGATGCCCTGGCCGGCGCGCTGCTGACCACGCCGGGCGTGTATCGCAAGCGGTTCCGCTCAGGCCCGGGCGGCGAGGTTCCGGCGCAGGCCGGAGGGGTGCAGCCAAAGCCGCCCGACGCCGGGTGACACCAGGGCCTGCGCCCGGCCCGCGCATAGGCGTCGAGCGCCGCGTCCAGATCGCCCGCCTCCTGCCAGGCGACGCCCAGGTTGAACGCGGCCTCATGGACATTGGGACGGGCGGCCAAGGCGGCGCGGAACGCCTCGGCCGCGCCGGGGCGGTCGTGCAGGTCCTGGCACAGCACCCCCAGGCTGAACCAGGTCGGTGCCGCCGAGGGA